>NZ_CAMPQA010000009.1:0-192867 GCF_946902935.1 Yersinia sp. Marseille-Q5920
GGGGCGCGGTGCTGTCGGTATTCTTGGGCTGGAAAGGGGGGAGCCTGATAGGTAAAGGTGATTTTACCGTGGATGAGGTCGAACACCATGGCGCACCGGACACGCTGACCATTCGCGCTCGCAGTGCTGATTTTCGCGGTTCGCTCAATGCCCGGCGTGAAGTCTCTTATCATGAGACAACGCTGGGGAAAGTAGTGGCGCAAGTGGCCGAGCGCAACAAGCTCACCGCCATGCTGGCCGAGGGGCTGGATGATATCGCTATCTCTCATATTGACCAGACCCAAGAAACTGACGCCAAGTTTATCACCCGGTTAGCCTCACTGAATGGCGCGGTGGCGGTTGTCAAAGCCGGGCGATTGTTGTTTATCCAGCCGGGCAGCGGTGTCACGGCCAGCGGTAAACCCATTCCAAAGATGACCATCACCCGGCAAGATGGCGACCAACACAGCTTTAGTATTGCTGACCGGGGAGCCTATACCGGCGTGAGTGCCAGTTGGTTGCACACCAAAGACCCCAAACCGGCCAAGCCGAAAAAAGTTAAGTTGCAGCGTAAGCCAAAGTTTAAGCAGCTCCGCGCACTGGAACACCCCAAAGCCAAACCGACGCGCACCAAAGCAGCCACAGTGAAAAAACCGGTGGAGGAAAAACAAGGGGATTATCTGGTAGGGTCAGAAAATAACGTTTTTGCTATCACCACGGTTTACGCCACGCAAAAAGCCGCCATGCGCGCCGCTCAATCTAAATGGGAGAAGTTACAGCGCGGTGTTGCTGAGTTCTCTATCACCTTAGCCATGGGGCGCGCTGATTTATTTCCTGAAACCCCTGTCGCGGTCAATGGCTTTAAATCGGTGATAGACCAACAGAACTGGATAATCAGCAAGGTGACGCACAGCCTGAGTAACAGCGGCTACACCACACAACTGTCTCTCGAAGTGTTGTTGTCGGATGTGAGCTATGAGGCTGAATGAGATTCACAATAAGTGATTTTATTGATATTAAATTCACATAAAGCTAATTTTTAAGCGTTTGTAATGCTATCATATTTGCATAAGCAGATAGAGGAGGGGACACCAATATGATGCATTGCCCGCTTTGTAGAACCGCTGCACATGCTCGGTCTAGCCGTTACCTGAGTGAACAAACGAAAGAACGTTATCACCAGTGCACAAATATAAACTGTAGTTGCACCTTTGCTACTCATGAAACAGTTGATCGGATAATTGTTAAGCCGGGGGAAACAAAACCAGCACCACCCCATCCGAGTCGTAATAATCAAGCCGTGTTTTGGTATTAAAATAAGCCTGCGTAAGCGGGTTTTTTTTCGCCCCAATTAACCGATCACCAAAATATCCATCGCCATTTTATCGCCATCGCCATTTCAACAAACAAAAAAGCCAACTCGAAAGTTGGCTTAATGTGCTGATTTAACAGCTAAAATTTGGTGGCCCCTACTGGACTTGAACCAGTGACCAAGCGATTATGAGTCGCGTGCTCTAACCAACTGAGCTAAGGGGCCAAACTTGGACGCTGATTATACGGTAGTTTTTATCCTGCGGTCTAGAGCTGATAAATCAGATGGGTATTTTCTGCGCAATTTTAAGCGTTTTTAAGCATATAGTGGAAAATAGTAAGCCAATATTAGTATCGGAATCAGAGTTTAAGCCAAAAAGAAAAACCCCGGCATGCCGGGGTTTTTGTGTGCTTGTCACTGCAACTGACGATTAATCGTCCAGGAAGCTGCGCAGCACTTCAGAGCGGCTTGGGTGACGCAGTTTACGCAGCGCCTTAGCTTCGATCTGACGGATACGTTCACGGGTGACGTCGAACTGTTTGCCCACTTCTTCCAGAGTGTGGTCAGTGTTCATATCGATACCGAAACGCATACGCAGAACTTTCGCTTCACGCGCGGTCAGGCCCGCTAACACGTCGTGAGTGGCAGAGCGCAGGCTCTCAGAGGTTGCAGAGTCCAGCGGCAGCTCCAGAGTGGTATCTTCAATGAAATCGCCCAGATGTGAATCTTCATCATCACCGATTGGGGTTTCCATTGAGATTGGCTCTTTCGCAATCTTCAACACTTTACGGATCTTGTCTTCCGGCATTAGCATGCGTTCAGCCAGCTCTTCCGGTGTTGGCTCACGGCCCATCTCTTGCAGCATCTGGCGCGAAATACGGTTGAGTTTGTTAATGGTCTCAATCATATGCACCGGAATACGGATGGTACGTGCCTGGTCCGCGATAGAGCGGGTGATCGCCTGACGAATCCACCAAGTTGCATAGGTTGAGAATTTATAACCCCGACGGTATTCGAATTTATCTACTGCTTTCATCAAGCCGATATTACCTTCCTGAATTAAATCAAGGAATTGTAATCCACGGTTGGTGTATTTTTTCGCAATAGAGATAACCAGACGCAGGTTAGCCTCGACCATTTCTTTCTTGGCGCGACGTGCTTTCGCTTCACCGATAGACATACGGCGGTTGATGTCTTTCACTTGCTCAATAGTCAGGCCGGTTTCTTCTTCGATCTGACGTAGTTTCTGCAAGCTACGTTGCACATCGTCCGAAACATCTTTCAGTTTTTCAGACCATGGTTTGCCCATAGCCACTGCTGCCGCAAACCAAGTATCGCTGGTTTCATTGCTGGCAAACAGGGTAACGAAGTTTTTCTTCGGCATTTTGCACTGTTCAACACACAGCTTCATGATGATACGTTCTTGAGTACGAACGCGGTCCATCATGGCACGCATGTTATTGACCAGATAGTCAAATTGCTTCGGCACCAGGCGGAACTGTTTGAACACTTCAGAAAGCTTCAGAATTTCAGCAGCAGCCTTGGCGTGGCTACGACCATTTTTCTTGATCTCCATGCGTGCGTTTTCATACTGCTCACGCAAATCGCTGAATTTCTGGCGCGCCAGCTCTGGGTCGATGCTGTTGTCGTCTTCTTCTTCGTCTTCGTCTTCATCTTCGTCGTCGTCGTCATCCATCTCTTCGGTGGATAATTCAGAACCAACGTGAGTTGCCGTAGGCGCAATATCTTCTTCGGCGTTTGGATCAACAAAGCCGGTGATCAGGTCAGATAGACGGGCTTCGCCCGCTTCAACACGATCATATTGTTCCAACAGGTAAGTAATAGCTTCAGGGTATTCAGCAACCGAGCACTGAACCTGATTGATACCGTCTTCGATACGTTTGGCGATATCAATCTCGCCTTCACGCGTCAATAGTTCAACGGTACCCATTTCGCGCATGTACATACGCACCGGGTCAGTAGTACGCCCGATTTCGGATTCAACACTGGACAACACCTGTGCAGCAGCTTCAGCCGCGTCATCGTCGGTATCAGTGGTGTTCTCGGCCAGCATTAAATCATCGGCATCAGGGGCTTCTTCCAGCACCTGTATGCCCATGTCATTAATCATCTGGATGATGTCTTCGATCTGATCGGAATCGACGATATCTTCCGGCAGATGGTCATTGACCTCAGCATAGGTCAGATAGCCTTGCTCCTTACCACGGGTGACAAGTAGCTTCAGCTGTGACTGCGGGTTTTGCTCCATAAGACGGTATCCACACTTCAGAGTATTTGGGTTGGTGTCGGTCGGCGAAACCGCCAACAATAGCATTTGGGGCTTTTTTTTGTCGCCGTGGCCCGCTATGACGGCATATTGTGGGGATTTTCCCCCACATTTATCGGCAATTAAGCCGTTAGGTGATTCATTTTTTTCTGGCTAACGCCAGATTCAAAGACCAAAGTTCTTTACGTTCTTCGGCGTTTAATCCATGTGTACGATCACGCGCTATGAGTGTTTCCTGACGTTGCTCCAATATGGAGTCATACAGGCTGGTTAGCGTGTCGACAAAAGTCTGTTCAACCATATCCTCAACAATCATGTGGTTCCATGTTGCGAGAGTTTCAAGCTGTTGGCTGAATTTATTATCACGATACAGTTCTAATAACTGCCCGGTTGTCAGCCCTGGTTGAGCCAAACAGGTTTCAACCAATTCTATAAATAACGGCAAACCCGCTAACTTAGCTTGCTCTACGCCCTGTAATGACGGGATGAGTGTTGCGAGTTGCGGATTTTGAACCAGTAGCCCTATAAGTATACGCATGGTTGTGCGTTTTAGCTGGGGCGGCTGATAGCTATTTATATTTTCAGCCAGTTTCGGCATCAGCTTGTCTAATTGGCTGTCATCAAGCAGGCCCAGCTTATTGCCGAGTTGCTGGCGGAGGTAAAGTCGTAAGGTTTCACCGGGTACCTGGCTGATTAAAGGAAGCGCCAGAGTGCTTAATTTGGCTCGCCCGTCTGGGCTGCTCAAATCCACTTGTGGCATCAATGTTTCGAACAAGAAAGTTGAGAGTGGCTGGGCCTCCTCCATCCGTTGTTCGAATGCATCTTTTCCTTCTTTTCGCACCAAAGTATCTGGGTCCTCACCATCAGGCAAAAACATAAAGCGTAGCTGACGCCCATCATTTAGATAGGGCAGCGCCGTTTCTAATGCACGCCAGGCCGCATCTCTACCCGCACGATCGCCGTCATAACAGCAAATTACGTTATCTGTAGCGCGGAATAATAATTGAATATGCTCCGCGGTAGTCGCTGTGCCCAGTGAGGCAACGGCATAATCAATACCAAATTGCGCCAGAGCTACCACATCCATATAACCCTCAACCACGAGCAACCGTGTTGGGTTAGGATGGTTCACCTGCGCTTCATACAAGCCGTATAACTGGCGGCCCTTATGAAAAATTTCTGTTTCCGGGGAGTTGAGGTATTTCGGCACTCCATCACCCAGAACTCGCCCACCAAAGGCGATTACCCGCCCGCGTTTATCGCGAATAGGGAACATGACGCGCTCACGAAAACGATCGTAAGTCCGCCCTGTATCATTAGTCACCAGCATTCCGGCATCGTTCAGCGCGGTACGGCTTTCACCATCGCGTCCAAAGCGTTTTAAAGCATTGTCCCAACCCGGGGGAGCAAAACCGATAGCGAAATGTTGGATAATTTCTTCACTCAAACCGCGACGTTTAAGGTATTCGCGTGCCTGATTGGCGGTCTGGCCCTTGAGTGACTGCTGATAGAAGGCGTTTAGGCTTTCCATCAATTGATAAAGACTTTGTCGTTGATGACGTTCAATTTGGGTGGTGCCGGTTCCTGCCTCGTAAGGCACTTCCAGCCCATGCATAGTGGCTAATTCTTCGATACTTTCGACAAACTCCAGTCTGTCGTAATTCATCAAGAAATCAACAGCATTACCATGCGCACCACAGCCGAAACAGTGATAAAACTGCTTTTCGCCGTTAACGGTGAATGAGGGTGTTTTCTCATGATGGAACGGACAGCACGCATGATAATTTTTGCCTTGCTTCTTCAGCTTTACCCGAGCATCGATAAGATCGACGATGTCGGTGCGAGCCAGCAAGTCATTGATAAATACACGTGGAATTCGTCCGGCCATAAGCCCCTATTCGGTCAGTCCATAAACGAGAACAAGCCGCGCATTCCTTTCGGAAGGCACGGCCTTCGTATGCAACTACTCGATCTGCGCGTTCTTAGAACATAAAAAACTACGCGATGGGGTTACCCCCGAAGAATTAATACAGACGAGTGCGGCGTGCGTTTTCGCGAGCCAATTTCTTCGCGTGACGTTTTACAGCAGAAGCTTTAGCGCGTTTACGTTCGGTAGTCGGTTTTTCATAGAATTCACGACGACGAACTTCAGCTAAAACACCTGCTTTTTCACAAGAGCGTTTGAAACGACGAAGAGCTACGTCGAATGGCTCGTTTTCACGTACTTTAATTACCGGCATGTGCCTCTCACCTCAATAGAAATCGGTTTGCTGCTGGCCAATCGCCAGCCTTCTCAAAATGGTGCGGAATTTTACTTCAATGGATGCTGCTTTGTAAAGCACCACAGCAAATTGAAACAGGCACGCCCCTGTGATGTCGCCCCCGTTCTTTACAAGAAAGTTGGTGCCAAGGGTGCGACGGCCGCTGATTATATACTAAACAGGGCAATTTATCGAATTTATCAACATTATTTTCAAATGTGACAACTATCAACAACATTCAGGATATCAATGCGCCAAAATGCCGTTTTTCCGTTCAATTTAGGATCAGAAATCATGACGGGCGACAGGGTTATGCTAAACTATCGGCCGCACGTGAATGATGGGAAATGTAATGCGAGTTTTGGGTATAGAAACATCCTGCGATGAAACCGGAATTGCAGTGTATGACGAAGAAACCGGTCTGTTAGCTAACCAATTGTACAGTCAGGTTAAATTGCATGCTGATTATGGCGGCGTCGTTCCTGAGCTGGCTTCCCGTGATCATGTGCGCAAAACAGTGCCATTGATTCAGGCTGCATTGAAAGAAGCCAATTTGAGCGCCAAAGACATTGATGGCGTGGCGTATACCGCAGGCCCAGGGTTGGTCGGTGCATTGTTGGTCGGCGCGACTATCGGCCGGGCATTAGCTTTTGCCTGGGGTGTTCCCGCTGTGCCTGTTCATCATATGGAAGGCCATTTATTGGCACCGATGCTTGAAGATAATGCACCGGAATTTCCGTTTGTCGCGTTACTCGTCTCCGGCGGTCACACGCAATTAATCAGTGTGACCGGCATTGGTGAATATCTGTTATTGGGCGAATCTGTTGATGATGCAGCAGGTGAAGCATTTGATAAAACAGCTAAATTACTAGGTCTGGATTATCCCGGTGGGCCAATGTTGTCGCGTATGGCACAGCTTGGCACGGCGGGGCGCTTTACTTTCCCGCGGCCAATGACTGACCGCCCTGGGCTGGATTTTAGTTTTTCCGGCTTAAAAACTTTTGCTGCGAACACCATTCGTTCCAATGGTGATGATGATCAGACTCGTGCCGATATTGCGCGTGCTTTTGAAGATGCAGTGGTTGACACTCTGGCTATCAAATCAAAACGCGCTCTGGATCAAACTGGTTTTAAACGCTTAGTGATTGCCGGCGGAGTGAGTGCTAACCGTACTTTGCGCACTAAATTGGCCGAAATGATGCAAAAGCGTGGCGGTGAAGTGTTTTACGCCCGGCCAGAGTTTTGCACCGATAATGGCGCGATGATCGCCTATGCTGGGTTGATCAGGCTGAAAAGTGGTGTGAATAGTGAGTTGAGTGTGTCGGTCAGACCGCGCTGGCCGTTGGCTGAGTTGCCGAAAGTCTGATCAGAAAGTCTGAGCGGGGCTGCGGCTGCGTTGCCGCAGTCATTCAAAATACTCATGGACAAGAGTCCATTGCATTTTTTCATTCCTTTGCGCCTTACCTCGCTCATGCTCAGTCATTCTGATAGGGGTGTCGAACGGCTGAGTGTTGCCGCAGCCATTCTCGATTTTGAGGAAAACTAATCTTCTTTCTCTTCTAATTCTGCGGCTTCTTCGGCGGGCGTTTTTTGCTTTTTCTTTCTGAGCTTATCCCAGATTTTACTTTCTTTGCCGCGCCATAAACGCTGAATATTATCGTGGTGGCGCATCAGAATCAGGCAAGAAAGCATGGCGACCGGAAAGGTGAATTGCGGCTTGAACCACCAGACGTAAAAAGGAGCAATCAGGGCGCTGATAATCGCACCTAAAGATGAATAGCCGCTCAGTAAAACCGTCAGCAGCCAAGTGCCGGTCATCAAGCCAGTCAGATCCCAGCCAATGGGGGCGATAGCGCCAAATGCAGTGGCGACGCCTTTGCCACCTTTAAAATGGAAAAATACCGGATAAATGTGGCCAAGACAGGCTGCAATAGCGGTAAGACCCAAATACAGTGGCGAAACGTGCAGTAGATAAGCTATCCAAACTGGCAACATGCCTTTCAGCACATCGAAAATCAATACTGTGGCGGCGGCAGTGCGGCCACCAATGCGCAGCACGTTAGTGGCACCGGGATTGCCGGAGCCATGCTTACGCGGATCGGGTAATTTGGCAACCCGGCACACCAGAACAGCGCTGGAAATAGAGCCACACAAATACGCGAAGATAATCATGCCAAGCGCGATAGCACTCATAACACCGCCCTGTTGAATAATGGTCGTTTTAATCGCAACATCAGTGGATAATACGCATATTCGGCTGGAAGTGGTATCCGGCAGGCACAAAAACAGAGAATGACGTGATGGACATCGTATTTATTGAGGAACTCAGTGTCATAACCACCATCGGTGTTTATGACTGGGAGCAGACCATTCAGCAGAAGCTGGTGTTCGATATCGAAATGGGCTGGGATAATCGTAAAGCCGCTGCTAGCGATGATGTAAATGATTGTCTGAGCTACGCAGATATTAGTGACGCCGTTATCAAACACGTAGAATCTCAGCGTTTTGCGCTGGTCGAGCGGGTCGCTGAAGAGATTGCCGAGTTATTGTTACAGCAGTTTAAGTCACCTTGGGTGCGGGTTAAGGTGAGTAAACCGGGGGCGGTCGCTCAGGCGCGCAATGTCGGTGTAGTGATTGAGCGCGGTCAGCGGTCTCACTGATTTTTATTACACCACGACATAAAAATGCAACGCTGTATAGATAATGTGGCCTGAATTATTGATTAACGTGATATTTTTTACATGCTGAAATTGAACGGCATGATTTTGTTAACGGCCAATATAATTTTTCACATTGCCGTTTTTTTGTGGATTTCTATTACAGGGCATTGGGTATCATAGATGACGGATATATATTCGCTGTTTGTAGCTTTTGTTTTGGGCGTGGTTGAAGGACTGACTGAGTTCCTGCCGGTTTCATCTACTGGGCATATGATTATTGTCGGCGAGCTATTGGGCTTTACCGGCGACAAAGCAAAAACCTTTGAAGTCATTATTCAGTTAGGGTCGATTCTGGCTGTGGTGGTGGTGTTCTGGCGGCGCTTATTCGGGCTTATTGGTATCCATTTTGGCAAAGTGCCTCATGAGGGTAAAACCAGCGGGCACCTGACCTTGGGCCATATTTTACTGGCGATGATCCCTGCGGTCGGTTTGGGGTTGGCTTTCCACGACGTCATTAAATCGTTATTTAATCCGCAAAGTGTCATGTACGCCTTGGTTGCTGGTGGTTTGCTCTTACTGGCGGCAGAGTGGTTTAAACCTAAAAATCCGAAGGCCATTGGGCTGGATGATATTACCTATCGCCAAGCCTTTGCTATTGGTTGCTTCCAGTGTTTGGCATTATGGCCAGGTTTCTCGCGATCCGGTGCAACCATTTCAGGCGGGATGTTGGTCGGTGTGAACCGCTATGCGGCCTCTGAATTTTCCTTTATTTTGGCCGTCCCAATGATGCTCGGGGCCAGCGCTTTAGATTTGTATAAAAGTCTACATTTCCTGAGCTGGGGCGATTTACCGATGTTTGCTGTCGGGTTTATTACTGCATTTATCGTCGCACTGATTGCTATCAAAACCTTCCTGTCACTGATTAAGCGTATCTCTTTCGTGCCTTTTGCGATTTATCGCTTTATTGTCGCGGGAGCGGTGTACTGGGTCTTTATGTAACGGCATTGTGGTCACGGAATATAAAAACGCCCTGAATTTTCAGGGCTTTTTTATTTATATCTAGGTAATGATTTAGGGTGAAATCACTTCTTGAGTTTGTTTCCATTGGGCTAAGGCTTGTTGACGGCGGCGTTTCAGTTCATCTCGAATAGCCAAACCTTGTAGCCCACTGGCGACTATTTCCTGCACCGACACTCCATTAGCAATATGGTATGCCGCGCGTAAGTAATCGCCCTGTGGATAAGGGTTTTCTTCAAATCCGGTGCGACCCCGGGCATCTGCCTCGCTGGTCATTATCATCTGCTCAAGGCGCTCTGGTTTGCGCCAAACATCAATAGCATCAAACAGTTTAAGCAGAGTTTCAGGGCGGAGCTTATTCGCCGTATGAATAAGATCGTGGTATTCCGCCACTAGTTTGGCTAAATCACGCACTGGATTCGGCACCCGTAAACGCTGGCATAGCTGCTCGACTAATTTGACTCCTGCAGGGCCATGTCCATGATGATGGGGCCAAAATTCTTTCGGTGTCAGCCCTTTACCTAAATCATGACAAAGCGCAGCAAAGCGCACGTCAACTTCAGGGCTGAGCTGAGCGGCAATAGCTAGCGTCATCAGAGTGTGGATGCCGGTATCAATTTCCGGATGCCATTTTTCTGGTGCAGGCACGCCAAATAGGCGCTCAATTTCGGGGAACAGTACAGCCAGTGCACCGCAATCGCGTAATACCTGAAAATAGATCTGCGGGCTTTGGGTTTTCAGTGCTTTTTCAGTCTCTTTCCACACACGTTCTGGTGTCAAAGCCGAAAGTTCGCCACTTTTGGCCATTGAGGCCATCAATGATTGAGTCTCTGGGGCTACCGTAAAGCCCAAGTGAGCAAAACGGGCGGCGAAACGGGCAACACGCAAAACACGCAGCGGATCTTCACCAAATGCATCAGAGACATGGCGTAACACGCGGTTCTCTAAGTCTTGCCGGCCATTGTAGGGATCAAATAACTCCCCCTCATTACTGCGGGCAATGGCGTTGATGGTCAAATCGCGGCGCAGTAAATCTTCTTCCAGTGTGACATCGGGGGCGGCGTAGCAAGTGAAGCCGGTATAGCCCTGACCTGATTTACGTTCGGTGCGGGCCAATGCATATTCTTCATGGCTGTCGGGGTGAAGAAATACCGGGAAATCTTTACCCACCTGCTGGTAGCCCCGCGCCAGCAGCTGTTCTGGCGTAGCGCCCACCACCACCCAATCCTGCTCGGTGACCGGTAGATTTAATAGGCTGTCGCGTACGGCACCGCCGACCAGATAGATCTTCATATTAACCCTTTGTTCTTGACGTTGTAGCGTTGTTGGCCGCTCTCTTTCACCCGAATTACTTACTTGTGTAAGCTCATCGGGATTCATTCGTTTGCCGCCTAGCTACAATGCCAATGACTGTGGGTTACCCTTTGTTCTTGACGTTGTAGCGCAGGTGTAAAAGACGATTTTATATCTGGTCGCTAAAATTACCAGTCGTCAGTTCAGTATAGTTGGGAGATGGAAACTAATTAAACAGGCTACCCTGGCAGATAGCCTAATTGTTCATTCTGGACGCCGGTAAGCGCTATCAGTTCATCCAGCGATTATTCTTTTTACGGCTGGGTATCAGATGTGGCAGCACTAAACCAATCAGCAGGCCGATACCGGCTACACCGCCACCGTACATAAACCATTGCAGAATAATAGTGCGCTGCTTGTCATCCAATTGCAGATTCACGGCGCTGACTTTCTTCTGAGCAACGATTAACTGGTTTTTCAGTGACTCATTTTCTTTTTGTAATTCGGAAATGACACTATCACTGGCAGCTACTTTTTGTTGCATTTCTGCGGTGCGCTGATTCCAGCTATTATCAATATTAGCCAACTTATCTGTCAGTGTTTTGACCTGTTGTTCAAGGTCAGGAACCCGGACGCGCAAGCTGGGGGTTTCGCTCAATTGATCCAGTGGGATCCAAGTGGTTTTACCTTTGCTATCGCGGATTTGGCCGTAATTTGTGCTGTCATTAACGCTTATCAAGGTAACTTCATCCCCACCTTTTAGCGTGCCAACAATACGGTATTGGTTACCGGGGCCGCTATGAACGTAGGTATCCAGCTCATCAGAGATGTAGCGTTTTTCTTCAGCGTAAGCGCCCAGAGAAATACTGAGACTGAGCACTGTGAGGCAAATTAGGCGTAATTTCTGCATTAGAGAGTCATTTATGAGTGAATTTATGGGACGATAGTAGTGTGTTCAGTTTGCCGACGCAACGCATAAACCGGAATGAGAACTATCTTACTCTCATAGGCAGTGCGGCTTTGGCCATTTTTTTGTTTATTTTAACCGCACTGAAAATTTGTCTTATGAAGCCTTAGGATAGACTTGTAAAAACAGGTTAAAATAGAGTTTGACTCAGGGCTGCCGCGTGCGTGTTTTTTTGTTTTAAAGCAGAGAAATTGGTGTAAAACAGGCAAATCACGGCGAAAGAGGCATAATGCCCGTAATCTCGCAACATACCGGTGTGAATGAAATTATGACCGTTGAAATAGAATTAAAATTTATTGCTACTCCCGCAGCCATTGCTGTTTTACCGGAGCGAATTACCTCTTGGCAAAGCCAGCATTTTGCGCCGCAAACTCTGACGAATATCTATTTTGAAACAGCGGATAACCGTCTACGCCAACATGATATTGGTTTACGAATTCGTGGTTATGACGGCCGCTATGAAATGACGGTTAAAACTGGCGGTAAAGTCGTCGGCGGTTTACATCAACGGCCTGAATATAACGTTGATCTTGATAGTGATAAGTTAGATTTAGCGCGTTTCCCTGCCGATATTTGGCCGGAAGGTTGGGTGGTTGATGCGCTACAAGACGAATTGCAGCCGTTATTCCGTACCGATTTTACTCGTGAGAAGTGGGTAATCACTTACGGTGAGAGCGAGATAGAGCTTGCCCTTGACCAAGGTACAATCTCATCTAAAGCAGCGGATGGCAGCAATGAGCTGTCAGAGCCACTGAGCGAGATTGAGTTGGAGCTCAAAAAAGGTAATCAGGCAGATTTACTGGCACTGGCGGCTGAGCTGGCACAAATCGGCGGTTTGCGTCAGGGGAATTTGAGTAAAGCGGCTCGCGGTTATCATTTGGCACAAGGTAATCCCCCGCGTGAATTGCGCCCATTGTTGGTCTTGCAGCCCGCGCCGAAATCTACCGTCGAACAGGGAATGATTGCGGGGCTAGAAATGGCGTTGGATCACTGGCAATACCACGAAGAGCTATGGTTGCGCGGTGAACCAGCAGCTAAGGCTATGATTATTGAAGCTTTAGGTATGGTTCGCCAAACCTTGGCTATTTTCGGCGGATTGGTGCCACGTAAAGCCAGCACCGAATTACGCGCTTCATTGTTAGCGCTAGAACCCCAGTTAGAGCCGAAAAATGCCAATGCCGAGGTCATCTGCTATAGCGCCGATTATCTGAAATGTAAGTTAGCGCTCACATCGTGGCTGGTGACTGCTGGCTGGCGGCCATTTATGGATGACAAAGCGCTGGCTAAATTTAATGGCTCATTTAAACGCTTCTGCGACATCATGCTCAGCCGCAGTGCCGCTGATCTGAAAGAGGCCTTTGGTCATCATCTGGATGATGATGGCTATTTGGCACAACTCCCGCGTTTAAACCGGCAGATTATGGCGTTCCAATTACTCTCTGGTTTCTATCCACAAAATGAATGGCATCCATACATTGATGGCTGGTTTGGTCTACAACTGGCGATTATGGAACGGCAGGGCCACTGGCGTGATACCGCTCGTAAGGAAGCTTTAGCTCAGCCAGCGTTTTGGCTGAATGGTGCAGCTAGTTAATAGATAGCCGCTTGAGGAATGCTTTATGTTGCCACTCCCTTCGGAATTACAGATTCAGGCGCAGAATATACAGCAGCGCTTTAATGAGTTACCGGCTCCGCCGAGCTTGCGTGAAGAAGATATTGCAGTATTGGCGTTGAGTGATTTTGTCAGTGACATGTTACTGATTCATCCTGATTGGCTGGATGAGCTGCATCAGCAGCCGCCACAACCGCAGGAGTGGCAATTTTATCCACAATGGCTTAGTCAAGCACTGGCCGAGGTGCAAGACGAAGCCGCGCTATTAGCGGCGCTGCGGCTATTTCGTCGTCGGATTATGGTGCGCATTGCCTGGTCTCAGGCGCGAGAGACCAGCACCACGACAGAGACTTTGCAACAGCTCAGTTGGTTGGCTGAAAGCATGATTGTTGCTGCGCGCGATTGGCTATATCAGGCTTGTTGTCGTGAGTTTGGCACGCCCTGTAATGCGGATAATGTGCCGCAGCCCTTGCTGATTTTGGGCATGGGGAAATTAGGCGGCGGTGAACTGAATTTCTCGTCGGATATCGACTTGATTTTTGCTTACCCGGAAAATGGTCAGACTCAGGGCGGGCGGCGTCAGTTGGATAATGCTCAGTTTTTTACCCGCTTGGGCCAACGGCTGATTAAGGCGTTAGACCAGCAAACTATTGACGGTTTTGTCTATCGTGTGGACATGCGTTTGCGCCCATTTGGCGATAGCGGCCCACTGGTGCTGAGTTTTGCCGCACTGGAAGATTATTACCAAGAACAAGGGCGCGATTGGGAGCGCTACGCTATGGTGAAAGCTCGCCTGATGGGCGGTGCGGAAGACCATTACAGCAAGGAACTGCGCCAAACCCTACGGCCCTTTGTTTTCCGCCGTTATATTGATTTCAGTGTGATTCAGTCATTGCGTAACATGAAAGGGATGATTGCCCGTGAAGTGCGCCGGCGCGGTCTGAAAGACAATATCAAACTGGGGGCGGGTGGAATTCGTGAAATCGAGTTTATCACCCAGGTATTTCAGTTGATTCGAGGAGGCCGCGAACCGCGTCTGCAACAGCGCGCTTTGCTGCCGACCTTACAGGCTGTGGCAGAGCTAGGATTATTGCCGGAACAACAGGTGGCCGCGCTCAGTGGTAGCTATCTGTTTTTGCGCCGTTTAGAGAATCTGTTGCAAGCTATTGGCGATGAGCAAACACAAACATTACCCAGTGACGCGCTAAATCAGGCCCGATTAGCTTGCGGTATGGGCTATGCAGATTGGGCTGCTCTGAGTGCCGCGTTAGAGCATAATATGCAAGCTGTGCGCTTGGTCTTTGATGACCTAATTGGCGACGATACCCCCGATATTGGCGAAGATCCTTGCCATGGTTTGTATAAAAGCTTGTGGCAGGATGCATTGGAAGAGAGTGATTTAGCCCCTCTGACTCCGCATTTAGACGAAGCAGCGCGCCGCCAGTTGTTGACCACTATTCATCATTTTCGCCATGATGTTGATAAACGCACTATTGGCCCGCGTGGTCGTGAGGTACTGGACCAACTGATGCCGCGTCTGTTTGCTGAGGTTTGCCCACGGCCCGATGCTAATGTTGCCCTCAGCCGCCTGATTCAATTGCTGCTGAGTATCGTGACCCGCACCACCTATCTGGAATTGCTGGTCGAATACCACGCGGCACTAAAACATGTTATTCGCTTATGTTCTGCCTCTCCGATGGTCGCCAGCCAGTTAGCCCGCTACCCCCTGTTATTGGATGAACTGCTCGATCCTCAATCTCTCTATCAGCCGTTGGAACCCAGCGCTTATCGTGATGAATTACGTCAATATTTGTTGCGGGTGCCACCCGATGATGAAGAGCAACAACTGGAAGCATTGCGCCAGTTTAAACAGGCTCAACAATTGCGTATTGCCGCCGGAGATATCACCGAGGCGCTGCCGGTAATGAAAGTGAGCGATCACTTAACCTACCTGGCGGAGGCCATTATTGATGCGGTTATCCAGCAAGCCTGGGGGCAGATGGTGGCGCGTTATGGTCAGCCCAGCCATTTGCAGCAGCGCGAGGGCCGTGGTTTCGCGGTGATTGGTTATGGCAAATTGGGGGGCTGGGAGTTGGGTTACAGCTCAGATTTGGATCTGGTATTCCTGCTCGATTGCCCGCTGGATGTGATGACAGACGGCGAGCGGAGCATTGATGGCCGCCAATTCTATTTGCGTTTAGCCCAGCGCGTAATGCATTTATTCAGCACTCGCACCTCGTCAGGGATTCTGTATGAAGTTGATGCGCGGCTAAGGCCATCCGGGGAAGCGGGTATGTTGGTGAGCACCGTCGAGGCTTTTGCTGATTACCAACAAAATGAAGCTTGGACGTGGGAGCATCAAGCGCTGGTGCGCGCCCGCATTGTCTATGGTGACCCTGAGTTGCATCAAGAGTTTGATGCCATTCGCCAACATATCCTTTGCCGTCATCGCGAAGACCCGCAATTACAGCAAGAGGTCCGCGAAATGCGCGAGAAGATGCGCAATCATTTGGGCAGTAAACAGCGCGATATCTTTGATATCAAAGCCGATGAGGGCGGGATCACTGATATTGAGTTTATCGCGCAATATTTAGTGTTGCGCTATGCCGCCAGTGAGCCGCGTTTGACCCGCTGGTCTGATAATGTGCGAATTTTCGAGTTAATGGCCAATTACGACATTATGCCGGAGGCAGAAGCGGCGGCATTGACTCGCGCTTATGTCACCATGCGTGATGAGATTCATCATCTGGCCTTGCAGGAGCAATCTAGCAAGGTCTCTGCTGATTGTTTTGCCGCAGAAAGAGCACAGGTAGCCGCCAGTTGGCATAAATGGTTGGTTGCAGCGCCGACCGGCGCATAGATTCCAGTTATTAGCGTAGATTCCAGTTATTAATAGTATGCAAGGTGTCTGTGATATTATCCGGCACCATATATATTCGTCATACTTCAAGCTGCATGTGTGTTGGCCGCGCTCAATCACCCGAGTCATTGACTAGCGTCGACTCATCGGGATTTACTCGCTTGCCGCCTTCCTGCAACTCGAATTATTTAGAGTATAACAAACACAAAATGGGAGCGAAGAGATGTGTGTTTTCGGGGTTAATAACAGCTCACTTTGGGGGGCTAACGTATGAAAGTCACGCTGCCTGATTTTCGCCGCGCCGGTGTTTTAGTCGTTGGTGATGTCATGTTAGACCGTTATTGGTATGGCCCAACCAGCCGGATTTCACCCGAAGCACCGGTGCCGGTGGTCAAAGTTGATACCATCGAAGAACGCCCTGGTGGTGCCGCGAACGTCGCAATGAACATCGCTTCCCTTGGCGCTATCTCCCGATTAGTGGGATTGACTGGGATTGATGATGCCGCGCGCGCACTGACCAGCAAGCTCAATGAAGTGCAGGTGCGTTGTGATTTTGTTTCGGTGCCCACTCACCCGACTATCACCAAGCTACGGGTACTTTCCCGTAATCAGCAGCTCATTCGCCTGGATTTCGAAGAAGGTTTTGATGGTGTTGACCCTCAACCTATCTTTGAGCGCATTCAACAAGCGCTACCACAGATTGGTGCTCTGGTGCTGTCCGACTATGCCAAAGGCGCACTGAACAGTGTGCAGGCGATGATCCAACTGGCGCGAAAAGCCAAAGTTCCGGTGCTTATCGATCCTAAAGGCAGCGATTTTGAACGTTATCGCGGCGCAACCCTGCTGACACCTAATTTGTCCGAGTTTGAAGCGGTGGTCGGTCATTGCAAAAATGAAGAAGAATTGGTGAGCCGTGGTATGAAGCTGGTAGCCGATTTTGAGCTTTCAGCTTTGCTGGTCACCCGCTCAGAGCAAGGGATGACCTTGCTACAGCCGGGCAAACCGCCATTACATTTACCGACTCAAGCACAAGAAGTATTTGATGTGACCGGTGCCGGTGACACGGTTATTGGGGTGTTGGCTGCTGCATTGGCGGCGGGAAATACACTTGAAGAATCTTGCTTCCTGGCGAATGCCGCTGCTGGCGTGGTGGTCGGTAAATTGGGGACGTCGACAGTTTCTCCAATTGAGCTGGAAAATGCTATCCGTGGCCGTGCTGAAACAGGTTTCGGCGTGATGGATGAGCAACAACTGAAAAAAGCGGTGGCGCAAGCCCGCCAGCGCGGCGAAAAAGTCGTGATGACCAACGGCATCTTTGACATTCTCCATGCCGGTCATGTTTCTTACTTAGCCAATGCTCGCAAGCTGGGTGACCGCCTGATTGTGGCGGTGAACAGCGATGCTTCCACCAAACGATTGAAAGGTGAAAAACGCCCCGTAAATCCATTGGATCAGCGCATGATTGTCTTGGGCGCACTGGAAGCCGTGGATTGGGTGGTGCCATTTGAAGAAGATACCCCGCAGCGCTTAGTTGCTGATATTTTGCCGGATTTACTGGTGAAAGGTGGCGATTATAAACCGGATGAAATTGCCGGTAGCGCAGAAGTGTGGGCCGCTGGTGGGGAAGTGAAAGTGCTGAATTTTGAAGATGGTGTTTCGACCACTAATATTATTCAGTCCATCAAGAATGGCCGAGGTTGAGTCTGCTCTAGTTTAGTCGTGTTATGCCCAAATTAATTTGGATATGGGTCAGTTATAAATATAGAAAAGGCGAAGCGTGTGAGTGGACTAAAACAGGAGTTGAGTCTGGCACAGGGAGTCGGGTTGTTGTCCACCTCATTGCTGGGAACCGGTGTCTTTGCCGTGCCAGCACTGGCGGCAATGCTGGCGGGGGCGGATAGTTTATGGGCCTGGCCGCTATTGATAGTGCTGGTTTTCCCGATTGCTATCGCCTTTGCTGCTTTAGGCCGTCATTTTCCCAGTGCTGGTGGCGCAGCCCATTTCGTTACCATGGCATTCGGGCCGAAGCTCGGGAAAGTCACCGGTTGGCTCTTTTTGTCCGTCATTCCAGTCGGTTTACCTGCTGCGTTACAAATAGCTGCAGGTTTCTGGCAAGCCACTTTTGGCTGGAGTGATACCGGGTTATTGATGGTGCAATTGGCGACCTTACTGGTTATTTGGCTGCTGGGGACTCGCAGCGCGGGTTCTAGTGCTAATGTGCAGACATTGATTGCCTTGCTGGTTATCGCGCTAGTGGTGGCTATTTGGTGGCAGGGCGATATTCAGCTATCACAGATACCTTGGCCCGCACCGCAAGATATTTCCCCCTCAAATATGTTTAGCGCGCTGGCCGTGATGTTCTGGTGCTTTGTCGGGCTGGAAGCTTTCGCGCACCTGGCGACAGAATTCCGTCATCCAAAACGTGATTTTCCGCGCGCCCTGATGGTCGGATTGTTGGTCGCCGGGGCGGTCTACTGGGGATGCACAGTGGTGGTACTGCATTTCCATGCTTATGGTGAGCAGCAAGCGGCCGCTGCTTCATTGCCGGGAATTGTGGTGCAATTGTTTGGTGAACATGCGCTGTGGATTGCCTGCATTATTGGTTATTTGGCCTGTTTTGCCAGTGTGAATATCTATACTCAAAGTTTTGCCCGCATGGTGTGGTCACAAGCGCAGGTGCGCCCACAAAGTAAGCTGGCGCAGCTGTCTGCTGGGCAAACACCGGTCAATGCACTGACTGCGGTGGTCGGCAGTTGCCTGCTCTTTACTCTGCTGACCTACTGGCTGTCTCTGCCATTGGATTTACTGATTGTTTACGCCAACGGCATTTTTGTGCTGATTTATTTATTGTGCATGCTGGCGGGTATTCGCTTATTAAGTGGGCGCTCGCGGGTGATGTCGGTGATTGGCAGTATTCTGTGTTGTGTATTGCTGGTGATGATTGGTTGGAAAAGCTTATACGCCTTACTGATGTTTGCACTGCTGTGGATGCTGATGTTCAGACGGCGAGAGTCAGTCATACCGCTATAAAAAGGGCGCCACACGGCGCCCTAATGATAACTGGCGACTAATTTATACCTTACTCGCCTGTCTTATCATCAATCGCGGCTGTTGTATCAACGGCGGCCGGAGCACTGTTGAATTTGGCTTCCAGTTCGCCCATGCGTTGTTCCAACAACGCCAGTTTTTCTCTGGTGCGTAGCAATACTTGAGTTTGGACGTCGAACTCTTCACGATTAACCAAATCCAGGCGGGTTAACTGCGATTGCAGCACTAGCCGAATTTTTTTTTCGACGTCGTCCCCGAATTCGCGAATACCTTTTGGCATAGACTCATGCACCTGGCGGGCGATTTGTTCAATTTTTTTCGGGTCAATCATGGTATTTCCCTAATTAGATGTGAAGTTACTCTTACTAGTGTAATGCTTGCTGCCGAATGTATAAACCTCCGCACATCACCATTTTGGTAATTGCTCCGACGAATCAATAGCGTTATAGTCACAGGGCTTATTCTCAGGGCGGGGTGCAAGTCCCCACCGGCGGTAAATTGTGTTGCGGCATTTCGTGTCGTGGTGCAAAAGCCCGCGAGCGCTCACGTTGTTTCTCTTATCAAAGAGAGCAGGGTAGAGGTCAGCAGACCCGGTGTAATTCCGGGGCCGACGGTTATAGTCCGGATGGGAGAGAGTAACGGTATCTGCCGGGCTTATAGCCCGCTTGCGTTATTTCGGCTATTTCTATTGTTAGATGAAGAATGGCCCTTTACTCCTCAAGACCGCCCTGATTCTGGTAATCCATAATTTTAATGAGGTTTTTTACCATGAATCAGACCCTTCTATCAGATTTTGGCACGGCTGTTGAGCGTGTGGAACGTGCTATTGATGCGCTGCGTAATGGCCGTGGTGTTATGGTGTTGGATGATGAAAGTCGTGAAAACGAAGGCGATATGGTTTTTGCTGCTGAAACAATGACTGTTGAGCAAATGGCACTGACTATCCGCCACGGCAGTGGCATTGTGTGCCTGTGTATCACTGACGAACGGCGTCAACAGCTTGATTTACCGATGATGGTGAGCAACAACTCCAGCCAGTTCCAAACGGCATTTACCGTGACCATTGAAGCGGCTAAAGGCGTGACGACTGGCGTTTCTGCTGCTGACCGTCTGACCACTATCCGCGCGGCAATTGCTGATAACGCGAAACCTGCTGACCTTAATCGCCCTGGTCATGTATTCCCGCTGCGCGGACAGCCAGGCGGCGTATTATCCCGCCGTGGTCATACTGAAGCTTCTATCGATCTGGCGACACTGGCAGGCTACAAACCTGCGGGCGTATTGTGTGAACTGACCAATGACGACGGTAGCATGGCACATGCACCAGAAGTGATTGAGTTCGCTAAATTACATGATATGCCAGTCGTGACTATTGATGATTTGGCTGAGTACCTCCAGTCTCAAGAAAAAAAAGCCAGCTGATTTCTGATGGCAATATCTGCTGATATTGTCTCTGGATAATTTGGTTTACCCACCGGGTTGCTATCATTCTATCGAATAGATCGCCGCCCGGTTATTTTTGACTTTCACCCCCCCGATCTTTGGTATTTTCTCGCTACTTTCCTCTTCAAATTTATTGAATATCTTCATCATCGTTATCCGGCTGTGTAATGAAAAAAAAGCGCGTAATGTACTTCTTATGATTTAAGCGCCACACTTTTTCTTAACAGTAAGGATTATCTATGAACACCTCTCGTATGCCTGCACTGTTTCTCGGCCACGGTAGCCCGATGAACGTGTTGGAAGAAAACAGCCACACTCATGCATGGCGTGCGTTGGGTGAGACGTTACCTCGCCCTAAGGCGATTTTGGCCATTTCTGCTCACTGGTATACCCGTGGTACAGCGGTAACCGCTATGGAAAAACCTCGGACTATCCATGATTTTGGTGGCTTCCCGCAGGCGTTGTTTGATACTGAATATCCGGCCCCAGGCTCTCCAGAGCTGGCAGCCCAGATTCAGCAATTGTTGGCGCCTATCGCCGTGCGAGCGGATACCAGTGAATGGGGGCTAGACCACGGCAGTTGGGGGGTGTTGATCAAAATGTACCCTGACGCGGATATTCCTGTGGTGCAATTGAGTATTGATGGCACCCAACCGGCGGCGTATCACTATGAATTAGGGCGTAAGTTGGCGGTGCTGCGTGAGCAGGGGGTCATGATTGTCGCCAGTGGTAATGTGGTGCATAACTTGCGTATGGTGAGATGGCAGGGCGAAAGCAACCCTTACCCATGGGCGGAGTCTTTCAACCAATTTGTGCGGGATAACCTGAATTATCAAGGTGATAATCACCCATTGATCAATTTTATGCAGCATGAAGGGGCTGAATTGTCCAACCCGTCGCCCGAGCATTATCTACCATTACTGTATGTATTGGGGGGTTGGGATGGTAAAGAGCCGATTTCGATTCCAACCGATGGGATTGAGATGGGGTCGCTGAGTATGCTGTCGGTTAAGCTAGGCTAATACCTTCGCCCTTGACGGCTACAGCGTTGTTAGCTGCGTTCTTTCACCCGAATCACTGACCTGAGTCAGCTCATCGGGATTATGAGCCTCTATGAAGCTCACCCTATGGGCCAGCGCAAGCGCTGTTCAACATGGTTTACAACCAAGTTGTCATTCACTTGCTGCCTAGCTGTAACGCCAATGACTTTGGGTATTTACTGATAAAATTGAACCAAGGGGAAACGTGCCGTTGGGGCCACTTTTAGTTTCAAATACCAGTGCGTGAGCCGTCGGAGCGCCCATAGGTGCGGTAAACCCTTGGCTCACGGTATGTTGTGTAGTCTTAGCCCAAAATGATGTGCGGGTAAAAACGTGACAGATCTTGGGTGATCAATTCACGATCTTCGCGCAAACCAATACCACAAGGCTGATCATTCACCAGCCAACTACCAATTAGGGTATAGCTGTCACCGAACTTAGGTAATGGGTGGAATTGCTGAACAATCATACCCTCTTCACCATATGGCCCATCAACTCGCGCCACTTCTTTACCGTTTTCCACTATCTGAATATTGGCACCTTCCCGCGAGAATAGCGGCTTGGTGACATAATGATCCATAACTGGATGATCATCTTCAGCAAAGTAAGCAGGCAACAGATTAGGGTGATTTGGGAACATTTCCCACAGTAACGGCAGCAGGGCTTTATTGGAAATAATGCTCTTCCAGGCCGGTTCCAGCCAGCGTACGCCAGCATCTTCCAATTTAGTGGAGAACATTTCGCGGAACATAAATTCCCACGGATAGAGCTTGAACAAATTACTGATAACTTGATTATCCAAGTCGGTAAATTGCCCTTTTTCGCCTAAGCCAATTTCTTCCATAAACATGAATTCAGTTGGCAGGCCAGCTTCCAGTGCGCAATCTTGCAGATATTGCACAGTACCACGATCTTCTTCACTGTCTTGGCAGCAAGCCAGATGCAGCAAACTAAAACCATGGTTGTCGCGCAAATCAACAAAACGCTCAATCAGCTTCTCTTGCATGCTGTTGAACTGGTCAGAATCCTGACTCAAATTGCCTGCATTGATCTGGTCTTCCAACCATAGCCATTGGAAAAAAGCGGCTTCATATAGTGAGGTTGGTGTATCTGCGTTATTTTCCAGCAGCTTAGCCGGATTTACACCGTCATAGGCCAGATCAAGACGCGAATAGAGAGAAGGTTGATTAGACTTCCAAGAGCTACGAACAAAATCCCAGCAATGTTTCGGAATGCGGAATTTTGCCATCATTTGATCGCTATTGACTACTTTTTCAACCACTTGCAGACACATCTGATGCAACTCTGCGGTGGTGTCTTCCAACTCTTCAATTTGTGCCAGTGTGAATTCGTAATAAGCATCTTCACACCAGTACGGCTCGCCATACATGGTGTGGAAACGGAAACCAAATTCGGTGGCTTTTTCGCGCCAGTCCGGGCGTTCGCTAATCGCTAAACGTTTCATTAATCAGACCTTAGCCACCCATGCTGCGCGTGCTGGTTTTGGATGATGTCGCGGCACTACGTTGCATAGAAGATTGTTTAGCTACTGACTCACCAAAACCGCCACGAGTGATGGTATTGGTCACCGCAGGTTTCGGTGCCATTGCAGTTCTTGGCACTGTCATGGTGCGGCCCGTGGTGGCTGAACCAAAGTTTTTACCCGTTGCGTCAACAAACTTGCCACTCGCCGGGCTATTTGGTGCTTTAGAGGTAAACAATGGCTGACTTGCACCACCGCCCATCATGCGGCCCATCATATAACCGGCCATCAGTGGCATCCACATACTGCCGCTTTGCTGCGGCGCTGCTGCTGTTGTTTCAGTAGATGATGAAGACGTTGGTACCATACCGGCTTGTGCTGGTGCTTGGGTACACTGTGATTCACCAAATTCAGCCACGCAATCTTCACGGGTTGAGTATTTCGGTGCAGTTTTAGCCGCTTCCTGCAACGCAGTGTTGTAAGCCGTGGTACATTCCGCGCTCTTGGACGGATTTGCTGCAGAGCAATCATCAGCATTTTGATACAAAGAGACGGTTTCATCGGTTTTTTCGCAGCCAGCCAGCATAAATACAGCACTGACAGCTAAAGCTACTGGCGCGAGGCGGTAGCTGCGCCAGGATTTACGGAAAGTCTCTTGATTGATGTTTTGAGTCCGTTTCATCATTATTTGTCTCATTTCCGGGCGTTCAATGCCCTTTCCCAGTAAGTGTCCTAAGAATAGGGGAAATGTGTATGAAATTAAAGCTTGAGGGACGATGAGGTGCAGACTTTACAAAGCTATACGAAATGCTGCGAGTCGCTTCGCTTTTTTCATTGACGAAAGATGCTGGGGAGTCAAGGAGGGAAATAAAAAACCGGGCACAGCTTGATGCCGTACCCGGTGAGTTCACATTCGTAAAAATCAGTTACGGAATGGGTTGCTGTTACCAGCAGCGGCGCTAGCCGGCTGGCTAACAGTTGTCGCACGCGGTGTAGCTCGAGTGCTGGTGCCATCGGCATAAGCATTCTGGTTAGCATCATCCGGTGCCAAGCTGGTGGCTGATGTTGGGACGGGTTTATCCAGTACACCATTCAGGGCCATCAGATCGTTCATGTTCAATGTACCCAGTGCTGACTGGATATTTAGTTGGTTTATCAGGTAGTTATAACGAGCATCGGCCAATTGCTGCTTGGATTGATACAGGTTAGTCGTCGCAGTCAATACATCAAGAATGGTACGCGTTCCTACTTGATAACCTGCTTCCATTGCATCTAATGAGCTTTGGTTAGAAATAACCACTTGCTCATAAGCCTTAATGCTGCTGATGGAGGCTGAAATATTATTAAATGAGGAGCGTACAGTTTGCACCACACTACGGTGTGCGCTTTCCAACTGCTCACTCGCCCCGACGAAATTGTATTGCGCCTGTTTCACTGAGGAATTAGTCGCCCCACCGCTGTACAGCGGTAAGCTCAGTTGCACGCCAATTTTGTTCTGACCAGCATCCATGTTTGCTTGCTGGGTGCTTGGAGTGCCGCCGCTGTAGCGAGTATTGGTGACTGAAGTTGATGCCGTTAAATCGATAGTTGGCATGTAGCCTGTTTCTGCCGACTTAATCTGCTCACGAGCCAAATCTTGGCTCAAACGAGCAGAAAGCAAAGAAAGGTTACGTTTTTCAGCTTCTTTCAACAGATTATTTACCGCTTGTGGGCGTTCTGTCTTCAAGCGAGATACATTCAGCGACGCCAGTTCAGGGTAATAAACACCCGTAATTTGACGCAGATTTTCCAGCGCGTTATCCAGGTTATTACGAGCCGTCACTTCCGCTGCTAACACGGTATCGTAGCTAGCACGGGCGTTTTGCACATCAGTAATAGCCACTAAACCGACATTAAAACGCTGAGTCGTTTGGTCTAACTGGCGATACACAGATTGTTTCTGCGCTTCAGTATAAGACAGGCTATCAATGGCTCTGAGAACATTAAAATAGGCAGTTGCCGTGTTCAAGATCAAAGCTTGTTCATTGGTCTGGAACGTCACGTCCTGAATACCGGCGGCTTTCTCTTGTAAAGTCAGAGCGCGCCATTTAGACATGTCGAAAATGGTCTGAGTCAGTTGTAGAGAGCCTGATGTTGCATTGCTATCCGGGCTGTCAGAGGCATCGCGGAAACCATTAGTATGGGTGTAACCGGCACCTAAACCAAGCTGTGGTAACAGCGGGCTGCGAGCTTCATTAATTTTTTCGTATGCAGCATCGCGGTCAGCCGCAGATTTGCGTAAATCCGGGTTACTATCCCTGGCTTGCTTATAAACTTGCAGCAAGTTCTCTGCCTGGCTCATGCTACTGAAACCAGCCAGACTCAGCCCGATAAGAAGGGGGAGCAGTTTCTTCATTTGCAGTCCTTGTTGTGCAGCAGTTGTGCGGCAATATTACTATGGTAGTTGTCGATAGACGAATTGTTGCCGATTCTATCAGAGTCTGCCAATGGGATAAGGTGGCTGATTGTGCCATCTCGCCTAAATTTACTTAAATCTATCACAAAGCTAAATGACTATTCAGACAACTAACTTGTATCACACTATTTTTGTCAAATAATCTTTATAAAACCGTCTTTATAAAATTGCCAACCTCTATTAGCCTGACTGGCATTCATTCATGCTGTCATTAAAAGTCACTATTCAGGCTAGATACTCAAGTAAGGAAATAAGCTATGACATCAAAACAACCCTCACCGGTGACCTTCGGCACGAAGGATGTGGAAATTATTGCACGTGAAACACGGTACAGGGGTTTTTTTTTACTGGATGTGTACCGGTTTCGTCATCGTTTGTTTAATGGCGAAATGAGTGGAGAAGTTAAACGCGAAATTTTTGAGCGCGGCCATGCTGCCGTGCTATTACCTTACGACCCCGTGCGCGATGAAGTGGTGCTGGTTGAACAAATACGGATTGCCGCCATTGACAGCAGCCGGTCGCCTTGGTTATTAGAAATGGTGGCAGGGATGATTGAAGAGGGCGAAACCGTCGAGGAAGTGGTACGTCGCGAAGCTGAAGAAGAAGCGGGAATTCATGTTGGCCGCTGCAAACCGGTGCTCAGTTATTTAGCCAGTCCCGGAGGTACCAGTGAGCGCTTATCTATCATGGTTGGGGAAGTCGATGCGACGACCGCGAGTGGGGTTCATGGGCTGGCCGATGAAAATGAAGATATCCGGGTGCATGTTGTCAGCCGTGAACAAGCTTATCGTTGGGTTGAAGAGGGTGTTATTGATAATGCAGCCTCAGTCATTGCACTACAATGGTTGGCGTTGCACCATCAATCGCTAAGAGCAGAGTGGCAGTCATAAGAAAGAGAGAAAATAATGGGTAAGCGCTACACACCTGATTTTCCTGAAATGATGCGGATATGCGAAACTAACTTCGCGCAATTGCGTCGTTTGATACCGCGTGTCGATGAAGTGGGTGAAAGCGTGGCTTATCAGGTCAATAGCGCCAGTTATCAACTGACAATTATTGAATCAACCCGCTACACTTCTGTTGTCGAGATTGTGCAAACTGAGCCAGCTAGCAGTCATTGGAGCCTGCCATCTATGGTCGTACGGCTTTATCATGATGCGCAGGTCGCGGAAGTGTGTGCCAGTCAGCAGATCTCCCGCTTCAAAGCAAGTTATGATTATCCGAATAAAAAGTTGCATCAGCGGGACGAAAAGCATCAAATTAACCAGTTTCTTGCTGACTGGTTGCGCTATTGTTTGGCGCATGGAGCGGTGGCAGTTCCAGTTTGTTAGACAGACTTATAGCCTGACCAACTGAGATACAGAGACGTGATGAATCTGGTTGGGAAAGGTGCAAAAACAAGGACACCATTTGGAAAGCCTGTTTAAACTGCCTATGGCGAGTGGGGCCAGGGTTAGAATTTTACAAATAACAGATACCCACCTCTTTGCGGGGGAACATGAGACCTTGCTGGGTGTAAATACTTCTCGCAGTTATCGCGCTGTGTTAGATGCGATTATTGCTGAGCAACACCCCTTTGATCTTATTGTTGCGACCGGTGATTTGGCTCAGGATCATTCCGTTGCTGCATATCAGAATTTTGCTGAGGGTATCTCCCGTTTGCCAGCACCTTGTGTCTGGCTGCCCGGCAATCATGATTTCCAGCCCGCGATGGTGGATGCTCTAGCGAATGCCGATATCGCACCGTCAAAGCAGGTTCTGGTCGGTGATAATTGGCAAATACTGTTATTAGACAGCCAAGTTTTTGGTGTCCCTTACGGTGAACTAAGTGACTATCAATTGGAGTGGATGGAACGCTGTCTGATCGCGTATCCAGAACGCTACACATTGATATTATTGCACCATCACCCGATACCCTCGGGTTGCACTTGGCTTGATCAACATAGCCTACGCAACGCGCATATGCTGGCGGCTGTGCTGACTCGCTATCCGCGTGTGACCACCTTGTTGTGCGGCCATATTCATCAGGATCTGGATCTCGATTGGTATGGTAAGCGCCTGCTGGCCAGCCCTTCTACCTGTGTGCAGTTCAAACCGCACTGTACTAATTTTACACTGGATACTGTGGCACCGGGATGGCGCTACCTCGACTTGCTGCCTGATGGAAAACTTGAAACTGAGGTTCGTCGGTTAGCCAGTGATGAGTTCTGCCCGGACATGGACTCGGATGGTTATTGAATGAGTACGCTTCTATATATTCACGGCTTTAATAGCTCACCCAGCTCAGCCAAAGCAACCACATTCAAAAGTTGGTTGCAGCAACACCATCCTCATATTGAGATGCTGATACCGCAATTACCGCCTTATCCGGCGGAGGCCGCAGAAATGCTGGAAAGCATCGTAATGGATAAAGCCGGGCAATCCATCGGCATTGTAGGTTCTTCCCTCGGCGGTTATTTTGCTACCTGGCTTTCCCAGCGTTTCAGTATTCCCGCCGTGGTGGTTAACCCAGCAGTGCGGCCATTTGAGCTGCTCAGCGATTATCTGGGGGAAAATGAGAACCCCTACACTGGGCAACAATATGTGTTAGAGTCTCGACATATTTATGATCTGAAAGCCATGCAGATTGAAAAGTTGGGATCACCGGATTTACTCTGGTTATTGCAACAAACCGGGGATGAAATCCTCGATTACCGTCAAGCGGTTGCTTATTACACCCCTTGTCGGCAAACAGTAGAATCAGGTGGGAATCATGCCTTTGTCGGCTTTGATCATTATTTCTCCCCGATTGTAACTTTTTTAGGGCTAGCGACCGCTTAATATGGCGGTTTAAGCATCACCCGATACCGTAGGTTTTATTACTGCAGTGGGTATTGAACCGCAGGTCGTGATGGCCTGCCGGGCATGTCACCGCTAGCCTTCCAACCATTAGCCGAATATTAATCAAACCATGACTGAATCCAGCTATAACGCTGATGCCATTGAAGTACTCAGCGGTTTAGAACCAGTGCGTCGTCGTCCGGGAATGTACACGGACACCACGCGGCCAAACCACCTTGGTCAAGAGGTGATTGATAATAGCGTCGATGAAGCACTGGCAGGCCATGCCCGCCGCATTGACGTCATCCTGCACGCCGATCAATCACTGGAAGTTATTGATGATGGCCGTGGGATGCCGGTTGATATCCATCCAGAAGAGGGTGTTCCTGCGGTTGAACTGATTATGTGTCGTTTACATGCAGGCGGCAAATTCTCTAATAAAAACTATCAGTTTTCTGGTGGTTTGCACGGTGTGGGTATTTCGGTTGTTAACGCCTTATCCAAGCGGGTAGAAGTGACGGTGCGCCGTGATAGCCAAATCTACAGCATCGCCTTCGAAAATGGCGATAAAGTGCAGGATTTACAGGTTATCGGCACGTGCGGTAAGCGCAATACTGGGACTAGCGTACATTTCTGGCCGGATGTTTCTTTCTTCGACAGCCCACGTTTCTCTGTGTCCCGCTTGTCACATTTGCTGAAAGCGAAAGCAGTACTGTGCCCAGGTGTTGAAATCGTCTTTAAAGATCAGGTCAATAATACTGAGCAGCGCTGGTGTTATGCCGATGGTCTGACTGACTACCTGATGGAAGCAGTTAACGGCTTGATTACCTTGCCAGAAGTGCCGTTTGTCGGCTCTTTTTCCGGTGATACTGAAGCTATTGACTGGGCGCTGTTATGGTTACCAGAAGGTGGCGAGCTGCTGACTGAAAGCTACGTCAACCTGATTCCGACCATGCAGGGCGGCACTCACGTCAACGGCTTACGTCAGGGTTTACTGGATGCAATGCGCGAATTTTGTGAGTATCGCAATATTCTGCCACGGGGCATCAAACTCTCGGCGGATGATATCTGGGAGCGCTGTGCTTACGTGCTGTCAGTCAAAATGCAGGACCCACAATTTGCCGGCCAGACGAAAGAGCGACTTTCCTCACGTCAGTGCGCGGCCTTTGTCTCCGGCGTAGTAAAAGATGCTTTTAGCCTATGGCTGAATCAGAACGTACAAGCGGCTGAACAGTTGGCTGAGTTAGCTATTTCCAGCGCCCAGCGCCGTATGCGCGCGGCGAAGAAAGTGGTGCGCAAAAAACTGACCAGCGGCCCAGCATTGCCCGGCAAACTGGCCGATTGTACTTCGCAAGATTTGAGCATGACTGAACTGTTTCTGGTAGAAGGGGATTCTGCGGGCGGTTCTGCCAAGCAAGCGCGTGACCGCGAATATCAGGCGATCATGCCGCTGAAAGGCAAGATCTTGAACACTTGGGAAGTCTCTTCCGATGAGGTTCTTGCTTCGCAGGAAGTCCATGATATCTCAGTTGCGATTGGTATTGATCCAGACAGCGAAGACCTAAGCCAATTGCGCTACGGTAAAGTTTGTATCCTTGCGGATGCGGACTCCGATGGTTTGCATATTGCTACCTTGCTGTGTGCGCTGTTTGTTCGCCACTTCCGCGCACTGGTTCGCAATGGCCACGTGTATGTGGCGATGCCACCTTTGTATCGCATTGATTTAGGTAAAGAAGTGTTTTATGCACTGGACGAAGAAGAAAAAGCCGGTGTCCTGGAGCAACTGAAACGTAAACGCGGAAAGCCGAATGTGCAGCGCTTTAAAGGGCTGGGTGAAATGAACCCGTTACAGTTACGTGAAACGACCCTCGATCCTAATACTCGTCGTTTAGTGCAATTGACTATCGGTGACGACGATATTGATAAAACAATGGCCATGATGGATATGTTGCTGGCGAAGAAACGCTCTGAAGATCGCCGCAATTGGCTACAAGAGAAAGGGGATACCGCCGAGATCGAGGTCTGATCGATGACGGGATTTGATCGATGAAAGTGACGTTAGAAGAGTTGCAGGCGTTTATCTCAGTCGTCGACTGCGGCTCAATCACGGCGGCTGCGGAGCAACGCAGCCAGACCACATCCGGTATCAGTCGGGCATTGAGCCGGCTGGAACAGAAACTGGCGACCACTTTACTGCGCCGTACCACTCGGCGGTTGGAGCTGACGGAAGAGGGCGAATTGTTCCTCAATCATGCGCGGCAGATCCTCGGTGCGGTCGATGATGCTGAAGAGCAAATTGCTTTACGGCGACTGAAACCGGCTGGGCGACTGCGGGTGAATGCGGCAGCGCCTTTTATGCAGCATGTGATTGTGCCGATGATCACCGGTTTTTGAGCGCTATATCCGCAAATCATTCTTGAGCTGAATACTGACGACCTGAATATCGATTTGCTGCAACAACGCACTGATATCGCGATCCGCATTGGCGCGCTGCGCGACTCAACTATCCATGCGCGCCTGTTGGGTGCCAGCCGAGTGCGCATCCTCGCTAGCCCAGATTATCTGCAACGCCACGGCACTCCCCATACGATTGACGACTTGGCAAATCACAGTTTGCTTGGTTTTACTCAGCCAGAGTTTCTTAATCAGTGGTCGCTGCCTCATTTGCCGGGCGGGCGGGCGTCGATCATTCCTAATCTGGCTGCATCCAGTGGTGAAACACTGCGTTTATTGGCTTTACAGGGCGAAGGGATCGTCGAACTCTCTGATTTTATGACTCGAGAGGATCAATTGGCGGGGCGCTTAGTTGAAGTGATGGCTGAGCAAACTCTGGAAACCTGGCAGCCGATTAACGCGGTTTATTATCGTAATACTCAGCTTGCCGCGCGCATTACCTGTTTTCTGGATTATGTCAGTGAGCAGATTCAGTTGCAGGGCAGCCATTGGCTAAAAGATCCCCTTCGTTCTTAAAGCCGCAGGGGTGTTGGCCACTCTCACTTACCCGAATCACTTACTTGAGTAAGCTCATCGGGATGCGTTTGCTTGCCGCCTACCTGCAACTTCAATTACTTTGGGGATAAGTTGATTAAGCGTTATCCAAAATGTGGATGCTGACATCCAGTACATCATCTTTAATCACTTCACGATGCTGATGCATATGTTCCATCTGCAAATGTAACTCCAGATGATGAACACTTTGCCATTTTTCCAGCATGAAAATAGAGTCTGGCGAGTTCTTTTGCCAATCAAGCTGAGTCGGCACGTCAATCATTGGCACATAGCCACCACAACCTTCTTCTGCCAGCACCGCCGGTATTAGCTGCTCGATTGCGCCCAGCACTGCTTGGCGACGCCCCAGTTTAACCTTTATTTCTGCAAAAACAGTAATCATAGCAACCCCAATTTATATGTGATATCAAACGGCTTGATGCTTAAAGTTTTCGGCCAAATGCTGACGGTAACGGCTAATGTCACCTTCAATATCGGGTTGTTTAATCACATCGTTACATATAAATGTCGGCAATGGCTTCATGCCAAGGAACTGGTTTGCTTTATGGAAATGCAGGTAAACGCCATCAACTCCGACCCCTTCAAAGAACTGATTTGGATCGGTAAAGGCTTCAAGTGGTGCGTTCCAGGTCACTGAAAGCATATAGGTTTTACCCTGAATCAAACCACCAGAACCATAGCCCTTAGTGGCATCGGAGCGCGTGCGACCATCACTTTGGTACAGGCGGCCATGGCCATAGGTAAAGACTTCATCAATGTATTTTTTCAAAATCCAGGGTTCGCCCATCCACCAACCTGGCATTTGATAAATGACGGTGTCAGCCCAGAGATAATTTTCAATTTCACTTTCAATATCATAGCCTTGGTCAACAGTGGTGATTTTAACCTGATGGCCATTTTCTGGTAGAAAATCGGCAGCTACATTAGTGAGAGTCAGATTGAGCGCCCCTTTGGAGTGCGCAAATTCTTTCATTGCGTTAATAATTAGTATGTTACTCATTAGCATAATCCTATTAAAGCGGTGGGCCAGATACTGCCCAGACCAGAATACTGAGTATGCTAATGGTTTTGCTACCAGAGAGAAATACACAATGATGCATAACACTATTGCTTAAGAAGCAACAAAACCTCGTGATTGGCTCCGCTACTGCTGCCAACACACATCGAGCTGGCCGTGAACCCGCCGCTTGATAGTAGGTACGGCCAATGTTGCAAGACTGAAAGATTGAGATTATCTGTGGGTTGTGACAGTCACCCTGCAGATGAGGTACTATCGCGGGCAGAAATCGACAATGAACTTGCGGTGCCGATCTGCTGACTGACAGTGATCGCCTCCAGAGTCTGAGGATAATTAAGTAATGAGTGATTTGACTCATGACGGTGCAGAACGCTTACCGCTGCACACCTTTACTGAAAACGCCTATCTGAACTATTCCATGTACGTCATCATGGATCGGGCGTTGCCGTTTATCGGCGATGGTTTGAAGCCGGTACAGCGGCGCATTGTCTATGCAATGTCCGAACTGGGGCTGAACAATAGCGCAAAATTCAAAAAATCTGCTCGTACCGTGGGTGACGTGCTGGGTAAATATCACCCGCATGGCGACAGCGCGTGTTATGAAGCTATGGTGTTGATGGCACAGCCATTTTCTTACCGCTATCCATTGGTTGATGGGCAAGGGAACTGGGGTGCGCCGGACGACCCTAAATCCTTTGCAGCAATGCGTTACACTGAATCTCGCTTATCCAAATATGCGGAAGTGTTGCTGGGTGAATTGGGGCAGGGAACCGTTGATTGGGTGCCGAATTTTGACGGCACCATGCAGGAGCCGAAAATGCTACCTGCGCGCCTGCCGAACATTTTACTCAATGGTACCACCGGCATTGCGGTGGGCATGGCAACAGATATTCCCCCCCATAATGTGCGCGAAATTGCGCAGGCGGTGCTGGCACTGATTGATAAGCCAACGTCTTCGCTGGAAGAGTTGCTGGAGTTTGTGCAAGGGCCTGATTTCCCGACGGAAGCAGAAATCATCACTCCGCGTGATGAAATTCGTAAAATTTACCAGAATGGCCGTGGTTCGGTACGGATGCGGGCCTTATGGAAGAAAGAAGATGGCAGCGCGGTGATTACCGCCCTACCGCATCAGGTTTCGGGTGCCAAAGTGCTGGAACAGATTGCCAACCAGATGCGCGCCAAGAAGCTGCCGATGGTTGAAGATTTACGCGATGAATCTGACCATGAAAATCCGACTCGGTTGGTCATTGTTCCGCGAACCAATCGTGTCGATTTGGATCAAGTGATGAACCATTTGTTCGCTACCACGGATCTGGAAAGAAGTTATCGCATCAACATGAATATGATCGGTCTGGATCATCGCCCTACAGTGAAAGGGCTGGTGGAGATCCTGACGGAGTGGTTGGTATTCCGCCGCCAAACTGTGCGTAACCGGCTGAATTATCGTCTGGAAAAGGTATTGAAGCGGCTGCATATTTTAGAAGGTTTATTGATTGCCTTCCTGAATATCGATGAAGTTATTCATATCATCCGCACCGAAGATGAACCCAAACCGCTGTTGATGCAGCATTTCGCGATCTCTGAAACTCAGGCAGAAGCCATCCTCGAGCTGAAACTCCGCCATTTAGCCAAGCTGGAAGAAGTGAAGATCCGTGGTGAGCAAGATGAGTTAGCCAAAGAGCGCGATCAGTTACAGGCATTACTCGCATCAGAACGTAAGCTTAATACCCTGATTAAAAAAGAAATTCAGGCTGATGCGGCCGCGTATGGTGATGATCGCCGTTCGCCGCTGACTGAACGCGGCGAAGCCAAAGCCATGAGTGAACATGATATTGTGCCTTCTGAGCCGGTGACTATCGTGCTGTCTGAAATGGGGTGGGTGCGCAGTGCCAAAGGCCATGATATTGATCCGAGCGGGCTAAGTTATAAAGCGGGTGATAGTTTCCGTGCTGCGGCTCGCGGTAAGAGCAACCAACCTGTGGTGTTTATTGACTCAACTGGTCGTAGCTACGCATTAGATCCGCTGACATTGCCATCTGCGCGTGGGCAAGGGGAGCCACTGACCGGTAAGCTGACCCCGCCACCGGGAGCAACCATTGAGCAGGTATTGATGGCACCGGATGACCAGAAATTGTTAATGGCATCAGATGCGGGTTATGGATTTGTTTGTACTTTCAATGATTTGGTTGCAAAAAATCGTGCTGGCAAAACCATGATTACCCTGCCGGAAAATGCCAAGGCATTGCCACCATTGGAAATATATGGGCCGGATGACATGCTGTTATCCATTACTGCCGCTGGCCGCATGTTGATGTTCCCAGTAGCAGATTTACCTGAGTTATCAAAAGGTAAGGGTAATAAGATAGTCTCGATCCCTGCTGCGGATGCGGCGGCGGGTAAAGATCGGCTGGTATGGTTGTTTGTCTTACCTCCTCAAACATCAATTACTCTTCACTTTGGTAAACGTAAGTTAACCTTACGGCCAGAAGATTTGCAGAAATTCCGAGCCGAACGTGGTCGGAAAGGTTCACCACTGCCTCGTGGGTTACAACGTATTGATCGCGTTGATGTTGATGCGCCAGAGCGTGTAATACCAGCAGATAATGAAGAGTAGTAACCAGTAAATGTAATAGGGAGCGCGCGCAATTTGCGCGCGCTGTCGCGTAACATAATTAGGGTAAGGAATCAGCGCGGTGTTTTGTCTGGAAACCGCTATACTAGCGCCGATTGCGAATTTAAGAGTGTGTGTTTAATAGAAGTAAGTGTTTAATAAAAATAAGTATTTAAGAGGTTGTTATGCTATTAATTTTGCGCACGGTATTGGCAGTTTTATATTGTTTTCTAGTGTGTGTGTTTGGTTCGATTTATTGCCTATTTCGCCCCCGAAATCCACGTAATCTCGCGACGTTTGCTCATCTTTTTGGCCGGATGTCAGTATTATTTGGGATTACGGTTGAGCAGCGTATTCCTAAGGAAGCGGCTAACTACGGTACCTGTATTTATATCGCTAACCATCAAAATAATTACGATATGGTCACGATGTCGAATGTCGTTCAATCCGGCACCGTCACTGTGGGCAAAAAGAGCTTGTTGTGGGTTCCTTTATTTGGCCCATTATATTGGTTAACAGGTAATCTGCTTATTGATCGTGATAACCGCGCCAAAGCGCATGGCACTATCGCCCAAGTAGTTGAACAAGTTAAACAAAAGAATGTTTCCATCTGGATGTTCCCAGAAGGAACTCGTAGCCGTGGGCGTGGTTTACTGCCGTTCAAGACAGGTGCCTTCCATGCGGCTATTGCCGCGGGTGTGCCAATCGTGCCAATTTGTGTGTCCAGCACTAACAATATCAAGTTAAACCGTTGGTCAAATGGCAAAGTTATTGTAGAAATTATGCCGCCAGTTGATACCACCGGTTACGGTAAAGATCGCGTTCGTGAGTTAGCGGAGCATTGTCGCAATCTGATGTTGGCTAAAATTGAGCAGCTTGATGCAGAAATTGCCCAGCAGGCAGCAACTGAAAAATAATCTATATAAAGAATACCCTAAATAATTCGAGTTGCAGGAAGGCGGCAAACAAATGAATCCCGATGAGCTTACATAAGTAAGTGATTCGGGTGATTGAGTGCAGCTAACGCACGTGCAGCTTGAAGTATGACGGGTTTTATTTAAACGACTCTGGTCGTGAGCGTTTTGCCGTCCTTCAGCGTTATTCGCAGTCAGGCAAAATTTTGCAGTAGGTTTGATGGTGGTTTTCCCGGAGAAGATATGTCACTCAGTCGTCGCCAGTTCATTCAGGCTACGGGCTTAGCGCTAGGCGCGGGTTCGTTGCCATTGAGGGCACAGGCTAATAGTACCCAGCAACCCTCGTTGCCTGTCCCACCTTTACTTGAATCTCGCCGTGGGCAACCGCTGTTTTTGACTTTACAGCGGGCGCATTGGGCATTCAGTGGCAAGCAGAAAGCCGCTGTGTGGGGTATCAACGGTATGTATCTAGGGCCGACTGTTCGGGTTTACAGCGGTGATGATGTTAAGCTCATTTACAGCAACCGTTTGGCTGAGCCGGTGTCTATGACTATCAGTGGGTTGCAAGTTCCGGGCACATTGATGGGCGGCGCTGCACGTATGATTACCCCCGGTGTTGATTGGTCACCGGTATTGCCTGTACGGCAACCTGCGGCAACTTGCTGGTATCACGCCAATACGCCCAACCGCATGGCTCCCCATGTTTACAATGGGTTAGCCGGTATGTGGCTGGTGGAAGATGAAGTCAGCAAAGCGATGCCACTACCAAGCCATTATGGTGTTGATGATTTCCCGATTATTATTCAGGATAAACGGCTGGATAACTTTGGCGTTCCGCAATATGACCCGCCAGCAAATGGGGGCTTTATGGGGGATACGTTGTTGGTTAACGGCGCACAAAGCCCATTTGTTGAAGTTTCTCGTGGTTGGGTGCGTTTACGTTTATTGAATGCGTCCAATGCCCGCCGCTATATATTGCAACTGAGTGACGGCCGCCCATTGCATGTGGTTGCCAGTGACCAGGGGTTCCTGCCTGCGCCGGTGATGGTACAGCAACTCTCGTTAGCGCCGGGTGAACGACGTGAGGTGGTTATCGATATGTCGCAGGGGAGCGAAGTGTCGATTACGGCGGGTGAGTCTGCCGGGATTATGGACAGGTTGCGCGGGCTATTTGAACCATCAAGTATTCTGATTTCCAGCTTGGTGCTGACATTAAAACCGACCGGTTTGTTGCCATTAGTCACTGATAATCTGCCAATACGTTTGCTCTCTGATCAGATTTTGGATGGCAATGCGGTGCGTTCTCGCGACTTCCGTTTGGGAGATGATTTGCCGGGAATCAATGGCGTTATCTGGGATATGAATCGGGCTGATGCTCAGGCACAGCAAGGTACTTGGGAACGTTGGACAATTCATGCGGACATGCCGCAAGCATTCCATATTCAGGGTGTTTCGTTCCTGGTGAAAAGTGTAAATGGTGCGCCAGCGATGGCCGAAGATAGGGGTTGGAAGGATACAGTTTGGGTTGATGGCGATGTAGAGTTACTGGTGTATTTCAATCAAGTATCTTCCGAGCATTTCCCGTTCTTGTTCTACAGCCAGAGCCTTGAGATGGCGGATCGTGGGTCAGCAGGACAATTGGTAACACAGGCCGCGCCGACACTCGGATAAGATTAATGGGGTCATTGTTTCGATAGATTATTGTTTCGATAGATTATTGCTTCGACGAATAATTGTCTCGATGAATAATCGTCCAGTGATCCTGTTCTAATTGATGGCGCGAATCATGTTATCAACAGATTTATCCCTCCTCTTTCCATGGATAAATGCGTATAATCGCCGCCCGGTGATGATTTCTTAACCCGAACCACCCCAATTTCCCCCAATTCAAAGAGTATTGCCATGAGTGCCAGCCTGATTCAGCCAGAGCGTGACCTGTTTTCTTATCAGCCTTATTGGGCTGAATGCTATGGCACTGCGCCATTTTTACCGATGTCTCGCGAAGAAATGGACATATTGGGCTGGGATAGCTGCGATATTATTGTCATCACCGGTGATGCGTATGTTGACCACCCCAGTTTTGGCATGGCTATCATTGGCCGCATGCTGGAGGCTCAGGGCTTCCGTGTGGGGATCATTGCTCAGCCAGATTGGACAAATAAAAATGATTTTATGCACTTGGGTGAGCCGAACCTGTTCTTCGGCGTCACCGCGGGCAATATGGACTCGATGATTAACCGCTATACCGCTGATCGCAAATTGCGCCATGACGATGCTTATACGCCGGATAATCAAAGCGGTAAGCGGCCAGACCGCGCCACTTTGGTGTATAGCCAGCGCTGCAAAGAGGCATATAGCCATGTGCCGGTATTGCTTGGCGGAATTGAAGCCAGCTTACGCCGTATTGCCCATTATGATTATTGGTCTGATACTGTGCGCCGCTCAGTCATTGTCGATGCCAAAGCCGATATGCTGGTGTACGGCAATGGCGAGCGGCCACTGGTTGAAGTGGCACACCGTCTGGCTGCGGGTGAGAAAATTGCTGATATTCAGGATGTGCGTAACACCGTTGTGATGCGCAAAACCCCATTACCGGGTTGGAGTGGCGTGGATTCTACTCGGTTGGATAAACCGGGCCGTATTGAAGCTATTCCGAATCCTTATGGTGAAGATTTGCCGTGCGCGACAGACAGTGTTCCCGAGCCGGAAGCCAAACCTATAACCGTACGGGCCGCCAAACCCAAACCATGGGAGAAGACCTATGTCTTGCTGCCATCCTATGACAAAGTGAAAGCAGACAAAGTATTGTATGCCCACACTTCGCGGATTTTACATCATGAAACCAACCCCGGTTGTGCACGGGCTTTGATGCAAAAACACGGCGACCGCTATATTTGGATTAATCCACCGGCTATCCCGCTCAGTACGGAAGAAATGGACAGCGTTTTTGCCCTGCCTTATCAGCGTGTGCCGCACCCGTCTTATGGGAAATCACCTATTCCAGCTTACGATATGATTCGTTTCTCGATCAATATCATGCGCGGTTGCTATGGTGGCTGTTCGTTCTGTTCGATTACCGAGCATGAAGGGCGCATTATTCAGAGCCGCTCTGAAGATTCTATCATTCGTGAGATAGAAGAAATTCGCGATAAAGTTCCTGGTTTTACCGGCATCATCTCTGATCTGGGTGGCCCAACGGCAAACATGTACATGCTGCGCTGCCAGTCGCCACGAGCCGAGCAAACTTGCCGCCGTGCATCCTGCGTTTACCCTGAAATCTGCCAGCACATGGACACTAACCATGAGCCGACCATTTCGCTCTATCGGCGAGCGCGTGATTTGAAAGGGATTAAAAAGATCCTGATTGCGTCTGGTGTTCGTTATGATCTGGCAGTAGAAGATCCACGTTATATCAAAGAATTAGCCAGCCATCATGTGGGCGGCTACTTGAAAATAGCCCCGGAACATACTGAAGAAGGGCCACTTTCAAAAATGATGAAACCGGGAATGGGCAGCTATCAGCGCTTTAAAGAGCTGTTTGATACCTATTCCAAGCAGGCCGGTAAAGAGCAATATTTGATTCCGTATTTTATCTCCGCCCATCCGGGGACAGAAGATAAAGATATGGTGAATTTGGCTCTTTGGCTGAAGAAAAACCGTTTCCGTTTGGATCAGGTGCAAAACTTCTATCCATCACCGCTGGCTAACTCCACCACCATGTATTACACCGGCAAGAACCCGCTGAGCAAAGTGGATTACAAGAGTGAGGATGTTGTTGTTCCGAAAGGAGATCGTCAGCGGCGGTTGCATAAAGCATTGTTGCGTTATCATGATCCCGCTAACTGGCCGATGATTCGCACGGCATTAGAGGAAATGGGGCTGCAAAACTTGATCGGTAGCCGCCGTGAATGTTTGGTTCCGGCACCGACTCTGGAAGAACAACGTGAAGCACGCCGGGCGTTTCGTCATCATACACCGGCGCTGACCAAGCACACTGCTATCACTCGTCAGCGTCAACCGGGTAACCGCACGAATGCAGCCTCAACAGGTAAAGCCCCTTTGGGTAAAACCGTGCAGGCCACTACGGGCAATTCCTCGCCCAAGACCGCAGGTAGCAAAACCGGCGCAAACAGAGCGCCGGTGAATAAACCCGCTGGTGTCGCCAGAGGGAAAGCTAAGCATCATTAATAAGCTGATAAATCAGCGGTCAGGCCCTGGGAGCATCTGGGTCTGGCCCCAGTCGTTTACCGCTATCTAACTTCGAAATTGCCGTCAGTTCATCTTTGTGTAGTTTAAAATCAAATACTTCAAAGTTTTCCCTGATGCGCGCCGGTGTCACTGATTTAGGAATAACAATCAGCCCGCTATCCAGATGCCAACGGATGACTATCTGTGCTGGAGTCTTACCATATTTTTGCGCCAATTCACGAATGATGGCTTGATCGAAAACGCCATCGCCGCCTTGAGCCAGCGGGCTCCAGGATTCTGTCGCAATATGATGTGTGGCATTCCATGCATGGAGCTGCCGCTGCTGGAGCAGCGGGTGAAGCTCAATCTGATTGACAGTCGGGGCAACGCCGGTTTCATCAATCAACCGCTGTAAGTGAGGGATATGGAAGTTACAAACGCCGATACTGCGAATCAAACCTTGCTCTTTCAAGGCGATCAATTCACGCCAGGCACCGACATAGCGGTCTTGTGCTGGGTCAGGCCAGTGAATTAGATAGAGATCCACATAATCGAGCTGAAGTTTTTTCAGACTCTCTTCCAGTGCTTGCTGAGGATTATTTTGGTTACTATTCCACAGCTTAGTGGTAATAAATAGCTCATCACGGGCGACATTGGCCGTTTGCAGCGCCTGACCAACACCCTCTTCATTTTTATAAATAGCCGCTGTATCGATTGAACGATAGCCGATCTCCAGTGCTTTGGTGACAGCAAGCTGTGTTTCTTCAATGCTTGCTTGCCAAACGCCAAGACCGAGTTGTGGCATCAGATTTCCATCGTGCAATTTGATAATGGGTTGCGTCACCATATTGATCTCCTCAGCTAAAATCACATTGTATTTCGCTAAACTATATTATTAGACCGCAGCTTCGTAGATACGTTTGCTATCTGCCAAAGTGATATCACTGTGCTCGCCAAGTGCGGTCATACCGTGCTCTTCTAATTTTTTGATTAAATCAGGAATGGTGCTGCCATCCAGTTTGTAATCAGATAAGCGAGTCGCGACACCCATGTCTTCAAAGAATTGACGGGTCGCTTCAATAGCCGCATCAATGCGTTGGTCTTCAGTGCCTTCACGGAGATCCCAGACACGTTCCGCATATTGCAATAATTTCGCGCGTTTTTGCTGTTTCTTCGCCACTAACAGAGCGGGCAATATCACCGCCAATGTTTGTGCATGATCCAGCCCGTGACGCGCTGTCAGTTCGTGGCCCAGCATATGAGTCGCCCAGTCTTGCGGGACACCGGCACCAATCAGGCCATTTAATGCCATGGTGGCGCTCCACATAATGTTGGCGCGTACATTGTAATTCTCAGGATCAGTTAAGGCTTTCGGGCCTTCTTCAATCAGAGTTAATAACAAACCTTCAGCAAAACGATCTTGAACTTTGGCGTCCACCGGATAAGTCAGGTATTGCTCAATGGTATGTACAAAAGCATCAACTACACCGTTAGCCACCTGGCGCGGTGGTAAGGTATAAGTCACCACTGGATCCAGCACAGCAAAGAGCGGCTGCACATACGGCGAGAAGAAATGTTGCTTATCACCGGTGCTGCGGCGGCTGATAACTGCGCCACTGTTAGCTTCAGAGCCAGTAGCAGGTAAGGTCAGCACTGAACCCATAGGCAGTGCTTCTTTGATATCGCTGCCGGTGGTTTCCAGAATATGCCATGGGTCTTGTGGATAATTGACGGCCGCCGCGATGAATTTAGTGCCATCCAATACTGAACCGCCACCCACGGCTAGCAGGAAAGTGGTTTTTTCTGCTCGGCAAACCTCAACGGCTTTCATTAAGGTTTCATAAGTAGGGTTTGGCTCAATGCCACCAAACTCTAGGTAATCAAAGCCTTGCAGTGCTTGGTGAACTTGGTCGAGTACACCATTTTGTTTGATGCTGCCGCCACCATAGGTAATTAAAATACGTGCATCAGCAGGAATTTCTTTATTCAGTTGCGCTATTTGACCAGTACCGAACAGCACTTTAGTCGGGGTATGAAGGGTAAAATTTTGCATGATTTGTCTTCCAGCTTAGGGTAAGGAACAATAAGAATTAAGAGATTAGTTTGTGGCGCAATAGCTTGCGGATAAATAATTGTTTGCCGCCATATCAGTGGTAGCCATTGTCGGTAACCTGGCGTTATACCTCAATGCACATTTCTGCCTTGCTCTTGCCTATTTCTCTAAATCACTGTAGAAAACTCGCAAAATACTGCACAATTTATGTCGGATCGTTCCAGATAACAGAAGCAGGTGAGGGCGCAATGGTTGAGGTTACGGATATTCAGGTACAGATGGCTGGGATGATTGCTCGTCTGGCTCAAGGCAATGGCTTAACCCCTAGCGCTGTACCAAAGGTGAAAATTCTCTATTCCACCGTACACCAACCGCGTACACCCGTCATGTATACCCCGAGTGTAGTTATTATATTTCAGGGGCATAAAGTGGGTTATCTGGGTAGCAAAGTATTTCAGTATGATCCGAAAAACTACCTGATTCTGACAGTGCCATTACCGTTTGAATGTGAAACTTTTGCCAGCTCGGAAGTGCCGCTGGCCGGGATTTCGATTCATATAGACAGCCAGATGCTACAGGATCTAATTATAGATATTGGTGATGACGAACTCGATAAACCTTTCGGTAATACCTCTGGTGTCAATTCATCTGTATTGACTGAAGAGATGCTATGCGCCACCGAGCGGTTGCTGGATGTGATGGCTAATCCTCGTGATGCCAGAGTGCTTGGCCCACAAATTGTGAGAGAAATCATCTACTACGTGTTATGTGGACAGTGCGGTGGGGCATTACAGGCTTTGGTTAATCGCCATGGGCACTTCAATCAAATTACCAAGACATTGCGGCGTATTGAAAATCAGTTTGCAGATAACCTGAATGTTGAACAATTAGCCGCGGATGTAAACATGAGCGTCTCCGCGTTTCATCATAATTTCAAAGCGGTGACTAACACTTCGCCACTACAATATTTGAAATCTTACCGGCTACATCGTGCGCGAATGATGATGCTACACGATGGGCTAAAGGCCAGTACCGCAGCGAATAAGGTAGGGTATGAGAGTGCTTCACAATTTAGCCGCGAGTTTAAACGCTATTTCGGCGTTACACCGAGTGAAGAAGTCGCCAAGTTACGCACTAACTGAGGTGATATCGATACAAAACGGCGCACTAAGCGCCGTTTAGTTGTTCGAGCGGAGAAGCTTACTCGGTCACACTTTTGCGTTTACACCAGACCAAGACCAGTGTGCCAACCAACCCGACCAATAACAAAACAATCGGCAAAATCATCAGCGCGGTCATGACTTGATTTTCATAATGCTTAACCAGGGGAATATGGCTAAGTGCAAAGCCCAGCCCCACGACACTACCAACCCATAGCAGCCCACTGAGCCAGTTAAAGAACTGAAAACGCGTGCTATTTAGACCTGAAATACCGGCTAAAGTGGGTAATAAAGTCCGGACAAAAGCCAGAAAACGGCCAATAATCAGGGCTGCCAGACCGTGGCGAACAAACAGGTTATGGGCGCGTTGTCGATAATGAGTAGGCAACTGCAACAGCCACCTTTTTACCACTTTGGTATCTCCCAACCATAACCCTTGCAGGTAACTCAGCCAACAACCCAAGCTGGCCGCAGCGGTCAAAATTATCATGGTGGGCCAGAATGCCATGACACCTTTGGCAATCAGTGCACCCGCCAATAGCAACAAGCTATCACCGGGGAGGAAAGAGGCTGGCAGCAAACCATTTTCTAAAAAAAGGGTGGTAAAAAGTATACCGTAAATAACCCAAATCACATTCGGGTCGGCAAGTTTACTAAAATCCTGCTGCCATAAGGCATGAAGGATTTCGCGTAATACATCCATTTCTGTTCCTGTTTGCCTATCGTGTGAGAATATTGTTATAAGGTTTTATCTAGTGTATCGGTAATGGCGCTAATCCACATTGATCTTATCCTCAATAACCGAATTTTTAAGGGCATATATACGTGCCGTTGACACTATTTGTGTAAGAGAGGATGAATGTGCGGAGACTTTGACCGCACATTCACAAACCATAGCGCTCATAAATGTTACTGCGAAGCTTTGATGCGCTCAAACCCAGCGGTTAAATCGTCCTGCAAATCTTGTACATTTTCCAGCCCAATGTGCAAACGGAACAATGTGCCTTTGATTTCCTCACCCTCATATTTGCGGATTGCCCGGATATCCTTGGGTTGATACCCCAGAATCAAAGACTCAAACCCGCCCCACGAGAAAGCCATACTGAAATGGGTAAAGTGGTCGAGATAAGCCTCTAACTGCTGCTGGGTTAACTCTTCTTTTAACTCAAAAGAAAACAAACCATTGCAGCCGGTGAAATCTCGTTTGTAGAATTCATGACCTTTGCAGCCGGGCAGGGCAGGGTGATAGACCGCCGCAACTTCCGGGCGCTGAACCAGCCAGTTTGCGATTTCGATACTGTTTTTTTCATGCTGCTTTAAACGCACACTCAGCGTGCGTAAGCCCCGGCTGGCAAGATAGGCGGTATCAGCATCCACCATTTGCCCCATTAGATAAGAATCTTCGCGTAGTTGCTCCCAACAGCGGGTGTTGGCGACCGCAATCCCCAGCATGGCATCGGAATGACCAATAATATATTTAGTTCCTGATTGGATGGAGATATCAATATCAAAATCCAAGGCTTTAAACAGCACGCCGGCCGCCCACGTATTGTCCATGATGATAATCATCTCTGGAGAAACCGCGCGAATAGCTTTGACTATCGCGGGAATATCTTGTACTTCCATCGTGATGGAACCGGGCGACTCAAGAAAAACCACTTTAGTTTGCGGTGTGATCAACGAGGCTATTTCGGCCCCTATCATGGGATCAAAATAAGTGGTGATGATATTCATACGCGATAAGATTTTATCGCAAAAACTTTGTGCCGGTTCATAAGCCGAGCCAGTCATCAACACATGATCGCCGGTGGAAACAAATGACAAAATGGCATTACTAATCGCGGCGGCACCGCAAGGATAAAGCACACAACCCGCGCCGCCTTCCAGTTCTGTCATCGCTTCTTGCAAAGAAAAATGGGTTAGCGTGCCTCTGCGGCCATAAAATAGCGCCCCATTTCCGCGATTAATTGTGGCGTGCTTTTTGGCTTTTACTGACTCAAAAACCAAAGAAGATGCGCGCTGAATGACGGTATTGACCGAGCCTTGGGTGAATTTCTGACTTCTGCCAGCGCTAACTAAGATTGTTTCCAATTTTTCTATCGTGGGTTTATTTGCAGACATAATCGCTTTGCCACCTTCTCATCAGCATGCCCATTATTCCATGGTCAGCATTCATTATTGGGATGTATTTATTCCTTACGTTAGCATGATGATTGTAATGAGAGGGTAGCTTTCACCATGAAAAAAACTAAAGAGGGTGACTCGCTGTTTTCCGCAGATTTGTAATGGAAAAATGCTGTGTAAGTGACGAAATAGGAAATTTATTAAGGGGAGGCCGTTAGGAGAGGGCTTAATTCATGCAAAAGCGCTCTCTGCAATAAATCCTTTTTTATTTTTACATAAAGTGTCACTCAATCTGTACAGCTCAGAATGTTTATCCGTTGATCCTGCCGCGTAGTCCCTGATATCAGGGGGATTCTTATTTTTTCTCAAAAAATAGGCGTAAATACTAATGATAATTACTATCAATTCCCGGTTTGTTTGATATGATCGGCAGCTGATTTCGTCCTTAAATTGATATGCATATTGGGTGGAGGCGCAGCGTGAAAACAGCTGACAAAAAGATTAAAGACAAATCATTCGTGCAAGGCCGAATGATGAAAGGCGCGATGGCATTATTGCTGGTGGCAGGTTTAACCGGTCATGCATTCGCCGCACCGGGCAACAGTAGCGCAGTCGCTGCATCAGTTACGACACCAACGACGACAGCAACATCAACGCCGTTACCTGCACCGGAAATTACATCTGTAGCAGCCCCTGCTAATGCAGAAGCTGTAGTACCCACAATATCGGTACCGTCAGTTCAGCCATTAACGGCTCCTGCCCCACAAGGCTTGGCGATGGATCTCTCCGTTTGGGGCATGTATCAACATGCTGATGTGGTGGTGAAAGGCGTAATGATTGGCTTGGTATTGGCATCAATCGTGACCTGGACCATTCTGTTTTCCAAAGGGACTGAATTATTCCGAGCACGCCGCCGTTTACGGCAAGAACACGAGGTTATCGGCGCGGTTACTGATCTTGATACCGCGTCTGAGCGAGCAGAGGTTTTCTCTCCAGAGAGCATCAGCGGTCTATTACTGCGTGAAGCGCAAAACGAGCGCCTATTATCGGCAGAATCAAACGATAACAACGGCATTAAAGAACGTACTGCTTTTCGTCTGGAGCGCCGTGTTTCTGCCATTAGCCGCCAAATGGGCAAAGGTAATGGCTTCTTGGCGACAATCGGTGCCATTTCTCCGTTTGTCGGTTTGTTTGGTACTGTTTGGGGCATCATGAACAGCTTTATCGGTATTGCCCACTCACAGACGACTAATCTGGCTGTTGTTGCTCCGGGTATTGCCGAAGCTTTGCTGGCAACAGCACTTGGCTTGGTTGCCGCAATTCCTGCGGTGGTTATCTATAACATTTTCGCTCGCCTGATTGGTTCTTACCGCGCTCAGGTAGGGGATGTTGCTGCACAGGTATTATTATTGCTGAGCCGTGATCTTGATTTGAGCAGCAGCGCTGAAGCAAAGTCACCTAAGCAGCCTCACCAATTGCGTGCGGGGTGATTTATGGCCATGCGGATGAACGATAACCTCGATGAAAGTGGTGAACTGCACGAAATTAACGTGACACCTTTCATCGATGTCATGCTGGTATTGCTGATTATCTTTATGGTGGCAGCACCATTGGCAACGGTTGATATCAAAGTGGACTTACCGGCATCTTCAGCGGTGCCACAGCCGCGCCCAGAGAAGCCGGTTTTTTTGACAGTGAAAGCTGATAATCAGCTGTATGTCGGCGATCAGCAGGTCGACCGCGATACACTGGCGGCGGCGCTGGATAAAGTGACCCAATCTAACAAAGAAACCACCATTTTCTTCCAGGCGGATAAAGTGGTGGATTATGAAACGCTGATGAGCGTGATGGATGCATTGCGTAAATCGGGTTATCTCAAGGTGGGGTTAGTCGGCATGGAAGCGGGTGGCGCAAAATAGTCAATAACAGGCGCGGTGATATTACCGCGCCTGATCTCAGTTTTTAGGTATATTACGGCCAACTTCATCATTTGCTAAGAGTGCTTGCTCCAGGTCTTGCTCCAATTCATGAGCATTCTGAGCCAGATAGAAATTATTCTCCCCAACACACTTTTTCCAGTCAATATCCTCTCTTGGAACATATCCAATACCAATAAATACCATTCTAATGTTATTTTTTTTTATTTTTTCACACATCCCTTTCTCAATAAGTGTTTTAGTAATATTAAAGTAGTTTTTATCTTTATAATCTTCAGGAAGGTTAGCGTTAATATGATTACTATCATCACCGTCAGAAAGAATAATCATTAGTTTTTTGTGATTATTATTTGTTTCTTTAAAAATATTATTTCCAACTAGAATTCCTGAGCTTATTAACGTTGCACCACCCACATCAAAATTTACAACATCAGATAATACTGAATCAGTCATATTACTTTTTTCAATAATATGAGTGTCTAGATTTTTTAAGCAAAACTCATTATTAAGAACATCAGATATAGGTATGTTAATATTTCTCTCTTCGGTTTTATGAGAAATTGAGTCAATTGTCTGTTCGTAGTCAATGTTGTCTGCAATAATTGTCCATATAATTACTGCATAATCAATAAAAGTAGCATATCTAAAAAAAGAAACAGCTTTTGACTTGTTTTTGTCATCAATCATGATTCTTTCAATTTTATCTTTAACGAATGTAACCTTGTCTGTGTCTTGATTTAACTTCCCATACTCAGTGTTTAAAATATCGCCCAATTGTTCTAATCCGTTAAATTTTTTTAATCCAGACGCAGTGTAACGACTCAGATAATTGCCTTTTGACCTGTATTTTTTAGGTACAAATGGGTAGTGACAAAACATTTCATTTTTTATAATCTTTTTACTTCCCCATGAAAATGGCGCAAATCCAATAACATTAATGACATCATTATTGTCTATTTTATCATTCAGCTTTTTTAATATTTTTCTTAATGACTCTATTTTACTTTCAGTTTTCTCAGAATGTTCAAACGACTCATTCATTGAACCAGAATAGTCAGCAACAAAGACAACGTCTGTGGGTTCAGAGTGATTGGAGATATATTTTTTAGCCGCACCACTATCAGTAATATTTATATTACTATTCGTGCTAGTAAGAGCTGTTTTATTTAAAAATAATGCAGGGTAATTCATAGTAATAGCTACATTATATTGGAGATGATTTGTGCTCTTATCTATCACTATTCTTGGTGTTGAAAACTCTTCTAATGGTAAGTATGCCCTGGCATAAGAAGAGACAAGGGCATTATTCTTTTGTTCTTGGATAGCATCAGGATTGTCATTATTTTCAACTGTTAATGCTAATGCAGCTTGCTCTATAGCATCAGAGAGTTTGGCTTTTTTTTGTATAAAAAGAGAGATTTCAAAAGACACAAAAATCAGCCCAATAAAAAAAGGCAATAAAATAATAAATGGCAATAATATTGCACCGCTTTCATTCTTTATAAGCCTCTGTATATTTATAAAAGTAATGTTTTTTTCCAACATAAATAACCTTTACTGTATGAGTGTTGTATTCATATATTTAGATATTAACGTTCGATCGTAATAGAGGATGATTTTATTGGTGCAAATAGGGTTCCAGACCCAGGAGCTGACGATAAACATAATGTCACTTGATAAAGAGGTATCCATCTCCCGGCATTACTGAATGTTGATAACTGAGCTAACTCATTGAGTGGTCTGTTCGGCTCACAAGTCCCAACATTGAAAGACAAACTTTTCGTATTATCAATACTCTTACTTGTGACTGCGGATGACTCGGTTTGATTGAAATGCAGTGTTTCTATATTTATTGCAAGGTTATGAACAGGATTGCCTGAATTTAACAACATATTGTCCGCTAACTGTTTTATTTGATTAACCTTTTCTTGTGTTAATATATAATCATTATTATATAGCCGTGCTCTTTCGCGTACTATTCCAGCTAATGAATATGAAATGCGATCTAACTTTCCAACGTTTGAGTAATAATTCGAGACTGATATTAATGTTTTTATAAAAATAGTCATGATGAAAATAACAAAAACAAACTCAACAATGATTGCGCCATGTGTATTTTTAATTATGTTTATTTGATTATTTTTCTTGTACAAGAATAACCTCTCGTGAGAGTAAAATAGTAGGCCAAGAAGATAAAATAGGAAAAAAAACTGGGCGATATAAATAACTGACACTATATTTAGCTAGCGGAAGTTTATTATTATCTGATGTGTTATGGTTAATCATATCCGAAATGTTTTCACTAAAAATAACATTTGCGTTTAACGCATTGTCCTCAGTGATAAATGAACCTAAAACTCCTTGATGTGAAACTAATTTCTGCCGTAGCATTGAGGTATAGCTAATATCGTCATGCCGTTCTTTATTCTTGGCTGACTTCGCTGCTTCGGAAACTGCCAAATCTAAATTGGCTGAAATATAAAGTAAACGAGCAATCTCAGCACTAAACAGGAGCATGAGTAAAAATAAAATAAAGACGATTGAAAACTCGATAGTGATAGAACCTTTGTTTTCGTACAAAAAAGTAAAGTTCATTTTTCTCATTAGTCAACCTTGCCAGAAAATTTATCTTGATATGGATTACTCACTTGACTGAGGGCTAATATTAATTCATCAGGATTTTTAGCCATTTTTTCAGCTGAAATTATCTTTTTTGCATATTGATGATCATTGAGCTTAACTAATGAGAAAACCAAATTATGTAATATTAAACTATCTTTTTTTCCTGCCAGATAGTCAGGAAGTAATATTCTGACTGCATCAGAATAACGCTCATCAAGTATGGCGATCACTGCGAGGTTATTCATTGCTGTTTCATCAGAAATAAACAAATTTCTGGATTGTTCAATAGCGTTTTTAGCGTTATTTATTTCGCCATTATTGGCAAAAATAATACCTTTTATATTGTGCGCTTCTGCATTTTTTGGCGAAATAACCAATAATTTATCAATAACAACCTTGGCTGCCGTATCATCATTATTGTTAATAAGGTTTTTGGCCTGTAATAAATAAATAGACTCATTGGGTTTATGTGCTATTGGGCTCAAGTAGTATAATGATGATTTAGTATCACCAGCAAGGTAATATGTATTGGCTAATTTTAATCTAATATCATCATCTTCTTTTGTTTTTAATTCATTACGGTATAGAGTAATTAGTCCATTATAGTTTTTTGCTTTGGTTAAAATACTTTCTCGATAAGAAAATTCTTTTTTACTCATGCCATTATTCCAGGAACAACCATTGATCATAAAAGCAAGAATTGAAAACATAATAATTTTTCTAAGTTTTTTATACATAGGTAAGTATCTCCAATATGCTGGGTGATATAACTAATACGATAAATGGAATAAGAATAAAGAGAAATAGCGGGAATGTTAATTTTGCTGATAATTTACTTATTTTTTCCTCTGTTACTAATAATTGCATCTCTCTTATATCTTGAGACAATTTAATCAGTTGTTCATATACACTTGAACCAAAACTAATACTGTATTGAAGCGCACTGCAAAACATTCTTATTTCTGTGGCAGAAGAGCACTGATGAAACTCTTTAATAGCTGATTCTAATCCATTTATCTCTGCATGTTTGGTTATTTTAAGGATCATTCGGCTTAAATCTGAGTTTATTAATGTAAATTTTTTTGCCGTGTAACTGAGAGAGTTATCTATTGTCATGCCGGATTGAACACACGCGGCGGTGATATCAATAAAGAAGGGTAGTGATTTAAGCACAGAATCAGTTCTTCTGGTAATAACGTTTTTTATAACTATTTTAGGGAGGTATAGAGTGGTTATCAGAATTGTTAATCCAATAATCAGTGAACTTCTAAAGCTAATTGTTATTATATCAATTGACAACAATATGAATATTACCGTCAAGAGTGCAACGATAATAATAATTTTGAAATAAATGACCTCTTCCAGAAGAAAAGGAATAGAGATGTAGTTAGACAGGGTTTTATCCTGATTGTTGACTTCTTTTTTATCTTGGTGTTTATCATTTTCGTTTATTTTATTATATATATAAACTCTTTTTACTCTTGATTTTGTTTTTAACAGAAGGATTAACCCTAATGATAACAATAAAATTAAAAATATATTCATAAGGCCTTCCTGAGCATTTTTCTTATTAAGTAAATTCCAATGATTTCACTGGTTATAATATAATAAAATATAATTTCCCCTACAGGATGATTCCATATTGATTCTATGCTGGTAGAATCAATAAAATAAAGTAAAAGAGAAAAGGCGATCGGCATAAAACAAATAATATTGACAGACATTCGTGTCTGAGCAGTCATTACGGCTTTCTTCTGCTCAGAATTTTTATTTTTTGTTATCACCTGTGATAGCCGGCTAGTCAATTCTTTTAATTGCCCCCCTTGTTGAAGATTAAGCAAAATTATTGTAATTAGAAAATAGAATTCAGGGTAATGGAATCTTTTATAGGCATCATAAAAAACAATTTCAGGTGATTCTCCCAGATTTAGTCGACGACAAATAAGGCTCATTTCATGTCCTAGTGGCCCATTTATTTCTTTCCCACAGCGTTCTAGTACTTGATTAATACTGGCTCCACTGCTCACCGCCATGTTTATCATCAAGAGAACTTCTGGAAAGTTTTGTTTAAAAAAAGAATGATGTATTTTTCGGGATAATTTTACTTGAAAAAACACAATACTTATAAACATAAAAATTAAAATGAGAACTATATTAAAATGAAACCATAAAGTATTAATGAAAAAAACACATATTGAATAAATTATTGGCATCGCAATATGCAATTTGTTTTTATCATTAATAATTCCATGCAAATACTGTAACCATTCTGAAATTATTTTTTTATAAAATAAAATAAATAAATTATCACTTACAGATTTCTTTCTATTATCATTGACGATTGATTTTTTGATTTTCATCCATTTAAAATTGCTCAATAATAGCAATAATATACCGGACGACAGTATTATGTAGTAAATCACTTTTCCACCATAGAAAAAATACTATTTAATTCATCAGATAAGTTATATATGTCGGCATTTATTCTAACAGAGGAACGGCTAAATAATCCATGATTGATAAATTCTCCTTGAATCTTACCTTGTTCATCCCGTAATTTTTCTGGTTCAAATGAAAATATATTCTGTAGTATGACATTATCACCTTCCATTCCCATAATTTCGCTAATATAACGTACTTTTCTTGTACCATCACTCATTCGAGAAACTTGTACAATAATATTGATTGCAGATGCTATATTCCGTCGGATAGTAAAGAGAGGCATATTAACCGGGCCCATCATTATCATACTTTCCAGACGGGCAATAGCATCACGGGGTGAGTTAGCGTGCAATGTTGACATCGAACCATTGTGGCCTGTATTCATTGCTTGAAGCATCTCAAAGGTTTCCTCGCCTCGACATTCGCCGATAATTATTCTATCGGGGCGCATTCGTAGCGAGTTAATTACTAAGTCTCGCATAGTGATTTGTCCTGTATTCTCCAGACCCGCTAACCGGGTTTCCATTCTCACAACATGAGGTTGCTCAAGATTCAACTCTGCTGCATCTTCTAAAGTAATAACTCTCTCACTCTTAGAAATATACTTCGATAAAGCATTAAGTAGCGTTGTTTTTCCCGAACCAGTACCACCAGAGACAACGATATTGACCCTACAACTGGCCGCAATAATCAGAAAGTTAGCCATATTGCTACTCATCGCACCCATATCAACTAAGTCTTCTAGTTTTCGGTTGTTATTACTAAACTTTCGGATAGAAAGTACAGTGCCATCCAGGGCTATGGGGCTCATTGCTACATTGATACGGCTGCCGTCAATTAAACGTGCATCTGCTAAGGGGCGGCCTTCATCAATACGACGATTTACCCTTTGCATTAAACGTTTGGTAATATCTGTCAGTTGATTATTATTAATAAATCGCAGATCAGTTAAAGTGATCAGGCCATAGCGTTCAACAAATATCTTATTAGGTCCATTAACCATAATGTCACTAATTGAGTCATCCTCCATCAGCTCTCTTAATGGCCCAAAACCAGTGATTTCATCAGCAATCATTGAAATTATTTTTTTCTGATCCTGAGTTGTTAATTTATATTCATTATCATTATATAAATCATGAAATGTTTGAGATAATAATCCACTGAGTTTACTGTAATCATCAACAAGATTTTCAACTTTATCTATATCAATATTAGCCAGCATTTTTTCGCGAATTAATTCTTGTATAGTTAATGATACTTTCATTGTTTACCTTATATTTTTTAGTGTTGCTATTATTTTTTTTGTCAATGTATTCATATCGCTTGATGAGTCTATCTTTATACCTAATGTGTTTTTAGCTAATGTGTTTATTTTTATTTTTTTTCTACCAAAATAAGTAGGATCATTTAATGAAGACTTTGTGTTTTTTATATAAGGTATATGTATGTCAATAGTTCGATTCAATAATGATTGTATGTCGGCAGTATCTAACATATCTTTGGTTACAGGCCTGCTTTCGTTTAAGCAGAGTATTAGTCTGGTTGCTTTTCTATTATCTCTTTTAAAACGCTCATATAGGCTAATAAATTCTTTGGCGATTCTAACTGACATCATACTATTATCTAACAATATAATGATGCAATTAGATTGCTCAATATAGTCTGTTATTCTTTCCTTTGATGAATTATGAATAGGTTGGTCGAAAATAATAAAATTATGTTTTTTATTTGTTTGATTATCTACCTCACTTAATTTTTTTTCGTTACATAGCATAAGATCTAAGTGTTTATGATATTCAGTGATAGCGGTATTAATTTTTTTCTCTGTTACGAGGTCAAGATCTTGCGATCCTTGATTACCCTGTAATAATAATGTTGGGGATTTCTTTATTTGAGTAATTTCATATGCTAAATGGTAACTGAGTAGAGTCGTCCCTATTCCACCTTTACAACCCAGTACACTGATAAAAAAAGCCTTTCTTTCGGATTCTATCTGAATACCTTTAAGCAATAACTGTGTCAGTTCAGCAGATTGTGACTGTATATTTAAATATAAAATTCCCCTGTCAGTAAACTGCTGTGCAATACTGATTGAATCAATATCTCCGACGAGCACACACCAGCAATCACGCGGTGTATGATTTTTTATTAAATCTAATATTTTCTCTATTTCTTGATCATTACCAATATCAATAATTATACCAATAGTTTGGTCTGGTAAATTAACTAATGATGCAGTGAAAATATTGTCCTCTATTCCTTTAATGTTGTTAATATCGGCCAGTCGTATTTTTTCAGATATTTTCTCTATTAGCCACTTTCTTGTGGAAATAATTGCAATAGTATCTTTTACTTTGCTGGTTTTTTTATTGATTAAATCCTTGTTTAGGATTAATTGCATATGTCACCACTAATACTGGATTTTTTCCTGTTAATATTAACTGCGCATCCAACTTCATGATTTTTAACACGACGATAATCATTAATACTATAGTTACAGACTCTATTTTTAATGTTAACGCTGTCATTTTTAGATGTGATAATGATATTTATTTTGGATTGATTATCTCTCATAAGACAAAATGATCGGTCACTATCAATAGGTTTAATCGTCAGCTTTGCATAGCCCACTTTGGTAAATAATATAATGGTACCTATTATGAGTAATCTCATTTAATAAATCCTCCTTTACGCAGAAACTCTCTGGCCATCTTTTCTCTTTTTGTTTCCATAATGGAACTAAAGTTAAAAAATCGTTCGAGCGTTGAAGTATGCATAAAATCAGGCAACTCCACTTCTTTTTCGGAGACTGGATTCACCAAGTTTACGGTTGCGATCACCACTAATTCAGTTTGGCTCTGTTCTGTCTGTGCATTACGGAAAAATGCTCCTAATAGAGGGATATCACCAATTAGTGGAATTTTACTTAATGATTCTCTCTCCGTGTTACTGATTAATCCCCCTAAAATGAAACTCTCTCCATCTCCCAGTTCTAATGTTGTTGCTGCCCTACGTGTTCTTAATGTAGGGTAGGAATCTCCACCCCTCATATTAAATGTTTTACCTATACTGCTAACTTCTTCATTTAAAGTAATGCGAATACGTTTTTTATCATTAACTTTTGCACCAATGTTTAATTTAATACCAAATTCTTTATAAGTTATTTCTCTACTATTTTGTGTCGTACTTACTATTGGTATTTCGCCACCAACCAGAAAAGATGCACTTTCACCTGATAGTACGGAGAGATTGGGTTCGGCTAAAACTCGAGCAATGGTATCATCGTTAATAGCATGAACTAATGTACTTATCCCTTTGGCATTAAATCTAAAAAATTGGAAAGAACCCACAGAATCGCCGATGGTACTCCAATTAATTCCAACATTTTCAGTGAAATCTTTTGTAACTTCGGCAATGGTGAGTTTGACATTCACCTGATTAGATTGTGGTAATTTTATTTTGTTGATAATACCTAAATAATCAGTAGTATTAATAAGAGAGTTGCTATTTATTATTCTTTTACTACCAACAGCCTCACCTATAATTGTACCGATAGTGTCTTTGGCTTCCTCTGATCCTGCGGTTCCTGTCAGGATATAACCATCACCTATTTTGTTAATTTCCACATGACTTTCTGGATACTCAAGCTGTATTCTTTTATATGCAGCAGCAATGACATTGTTGACAAAAACGACAGATTTTATCATAGGCTTGTTGCTACTATTGAATAATATAAACTCCGCCATTCCTTCTTTTTTTGTATAGACAATAACGCTTTTTTTACCCACTATCTCATAGTCAGCTATGGCTGCTGCAGAAACAAAAACAGTGTCTATCTCATCTTGCGTATTAATAATATATGACTCACCAGTAGATAAATAAACTGATTTAGCATTTGCTCTATTGACTGCAGTTTGGATAGCCGTAATGACAAATAAGAAAAGTAATATATTCCTAATGACGTAGCTTCTCCGAAGTATTCTCATCCTCTTAACTCTCTTGCTGTGCGCAGTTTGGGAATAATGTCATATAAATTTGTTGATATTCTCTTGCTATCATCATTTTTATAGTTAGGAGTTAGAAAAGTATCACCTGTTTTTTCCACTATATGTATCAGATCAAGCTCTTCTATTTTTATTGTGACGGCAATATAACCTGTTAACATATCTTCAGTCTTTTGATTCTTGCTGTTTTTTTCTGATAATTCGTCAGCGGAGTACTTTTTTATTCTTACTACTTTCATGTTAGGGATGATTTTATTGAGGGAGTAGCTCTGTTTTTTCCTATCACTCATATTTTTTGTATTAATAATAGTGCCATGTTCCATCCCTTTCTTATTGTCTGTCTCAAGAACTCTCAATTGGTAAGATATCTCATCACCTACACTCAATGTATTCAGTAAGTAATCATCTTGTTTTTTAGTTGTGAATTTATAGACAATGTAGCCTTTCTGTAAGCTTAGATGGTTAAACTCATCACTATTGGGTGTGGCTAACATGTCTTTAGTAATGTAGGAACCATTGAGAGTGTTCGTTTTTAATAAATAGCTGTTAATGTTAGGGGTTTCAGAGATGTCATTTTTTATTAATTCACTTGACTCGGGGACGGCTATTTTTTTTATGGCGTACTCGCTGTGAGTCAATAGAGTTCCTGATGGCAAATCACTAGTGGCTTGTGCCAATATAATAGTGACTTCCTTTTCATTTTTTGGCGTGAGTAGGCTACTCGTTATTTTTTCATCATTCTCAGAGCTTATAAATAAGCCAGTAATACCTATAGCAATAATAAGAATAGAAATTAACAAAAGAAACTTACGGTTCATAATAATCCTATATTATTATATAAATGACTCGTTCACTATTCAGGATAGAAAAGATAATAAGAAGCCACTAGAAATTGCAACAGCGTAAGGTACACCTCTCTGTTGAATATCAGTACGATTGACTAACATACCTATTATCATGACGACTCCGCCCATAATCGCAGTGTAGAGAATGAAATTGATAGATTGTTCTGTATTCAGCGAAAACAGTAATACAGTTATTAATTTTACATCGCCGCCACCGATAAGTTTAAAATGAAAAATTATATAGCCTATAAATAATGTTAATAAAGGTATGATAAAATCTACCCTATTGTATGAGATATAACTCAAAGCCAGTGAGTTAATTGCCACAGTAATTACAAGCTTGTTGCTAATCGTGCGATGACGAATATCGCTATAGCAGATTAGCAATAATTGTAATGCTAACAATGTGACTAATGGTATTTGTAATATATCCAATCCTCCTTTGAGGATAATGTCATTAAGATGGCAACTTAAAGTTTCCATCTTAATGTTAATAGAGTCTAAATCACTTAGGCTTTGGGTGCTGCTGCAGTCACAGTATCTTTGGCTGATGCCACCAAATCAGTAACCAGAGCAGTTAATGGGCCTTTAGCTGCGGTAATAAGGATACCAGCCAATGCAATGATCATAACGTATTCAATAATAGAGCCGCGATTGTCCTTCATAAACTGCTGGGCATTAATTTGTGTTGTTACATAACCTTTAGTGATTAAGTTCATCATAATCTAGTTTCCTTGTTAAATATATTGGGATTCTTCCCGATATTTCAATTAAGTACAGAGTAGGTATCTCGCTACTACCCGAATCGATATTGTTATTTTCGCCTCGTTCGTAGTGGTTGCTATTAAATGCCTTTCTGGAGGAGGAATCCTTTTTTTAGCCTTATTTGGTCTCTTTAAATTATATTCATTTTAGTATGATAATTAAGGATTTGGCTTATCCCCACTGAATAAGATAATAAGGATTAAGACTGAGAGAAATGAAAGCCAGCAGAAAGAGAAAAAAGCGAGTAAAGATATCAATTTTTTCCAGCCATTGCTTTGCAAAAAACTTTGTTTGCCCTGTGCTAGAGGAATCTGTGGTGCGATACTCTCTGCCGGTAAAGAGATAGCGGCTACCAGGGAAGTATCAGGGGGTGCTGTTATCTGCTGAAGATCGTCATTATGTTGCTGTTCGTCAGAATATTTGCCAACTGTCACTTGGCTTACTGAGCCAGTATAACGGACGCCTTTTCGGGGAATAGTATGAATAAGAGATTCTTTCAGCCCTACCTGAAGAAATGCCTTACGCAGCATATAGAGTTGTCCGTAATAACTGCTTTCACTGACAGCCCCGCGCTGTTCTTTCCATACTTGGTTGATAATCTGTTCTTTTTCAGTGACTCCGTTAAGTAACAGATGCAAAAATCTTAAATTATTTTCAGTTAGCATTACCACTGAACCACCAGGGCCATTTAAACAGCGTTGTGCGGGAGAAAATAGCACTGTTCCTTCTAATTTAAACACAATCTCATTTGTCTCCATATTGGCGGCTACCTATCCTGTGTAAGATGTATATTTATTTTTTGAGTATTTTAAGGTCTTGGGTAACTCAGACTTACGCTAAGTGAGTATTTCTCTTTGATGTTGTGTGCATTGAAAGTGTAGTTACGCCATGTAATAGCTATTGTCAGAGTTATAAATCCGCTGTTTTCCTGTGTTTATTTTAATCCTCAAATTTCTTTAAATAGCTACGCGGCGTATTCTTGCACGATGCAATTGAGCTTAACAAGCAGGTATTTAGCCTGAGTATGTCATTTGCTATTATTACTTATCATCATTTCTTATTCGTTTATTATTTTATCTTTGTTATGAACTTATACTATTCTTCTGTTTTTTGATTATTTTCATGTTTTTTAATTTTAATATATTAAATATAATATTTTCCCGTCATATAGGGAGAGGATGTCGATAAAACTGAAACAGTGATAAATTGAGCTGGAGTTGGAGTAAACTGTATTGCTCTTAGTTATGTCATCGGCTGAGGTAAAGTGAGGCTCTTATGACTATGGATCTATTTTCTCAATTGCTCAATGAGCCTTGGGTTGAAGAATTAGCCCCTGGCGCGTTGGTTCTGCATCATTTTGTATCAGAACAGGCCCCGTCATTATTAGCAGAAGTTGCCGCCATTACCACTGTTGCTCCCTTGCGGCATTTGATTACCCCAGGCGGTTACCGGATGTCAGTGGCTATGAGTAATTGCGGTTCAGTGGGGTGGGTCAGTGATACTCGAGGTTATCGCTACAGCCCAGTTGACCCGCTAACAGAAATGCGCTGGCCCGCGATGCCCGAAAGTTTTATGGCGCTGGCGGTTGCTGCTGCACGGCAAGCCGGTTTTCTGCATTTTCAACCAAATGCTTGCTTGATAAACCGCTATGATGTGGGAGCCAAATTATCTTTGCATCAAGATAAAGATGAGTTGGATTTACGCCAGCCGATTGTTTCAGTATCACTGGGGTTGCCCGCCATATTCCTATTTGGTGGAGCATCCCGTGAAGCTAAATGCCAGAAAGTCTTATTGAGCGAAGGTGATGTGGTGGTGTGGGGCGGGCCATCTCGTTTGAATTATCACGGTGTATTGCCAGTTAAAGCTGGGTTTTCTCCCAGTGTAGGGGCATATCGGATTAATTTGACCTTCCGGTGTACTGGGCGCTCTGAGAAGTTATGAGGTATCAATAAGAAAACCCTCAGTCCCGCAAGACAGAACTGAGGGCGATGATGATACTTGTTAAGGTTTACTGCTGTTTGCTCTCTTTTTTATGTAGCAGCATATACACCGCCGGAATAACTAGCATCGAAAGTAATGGCGCACTCACCATCCCACCGATCATCGGGGCGGCAATTCGCTGCATAACTTCCGAACCGGTGCCACCTCCCCACATAATGGGCAGCAAACCGGCCATAATGGTCGCAACCGTCATCGCCTTTGGCCGTACTCGCAATACTGCACCTTCGTGAATGGCCGCACTCATCTCACTGACCGTCATGGCAATACCGGGTCGTTGATGTTTTTTCACCGCCTGATTCAGATACAAAACCATGATCACGCCGAACTCGGCAGCAACGCCCGCCAGCGCGATAAAGCCGACGGCGGCGGCAACGGAAAAGTTATAGCCCAGCCCATAGAGCAACCAGACCCCGCCAATCAGTGCGAAAGGCAGCGTTGCCATAATTAAGGCGGCATCCCTGACACTGCTGAAAGTGACATACAGCAGCACGAAAATGATCATGAGAGTGACTGGCAGAACAATTTTCAGTTTCGCGGTTGCCCGCTCCAGATATTCAAATTGCCCCGACCAACTGAGAGAGACCCCCTCCGGCAGTTTGACTTGCTCAGCGACGGCCTGTTGCATATCCGTGACCGCTGATTTCAAATCTCGCCCACGTAAATCGACATAAACCCAGTCGGATAAGCGCGCATTTTCACTTTTCAGCATCGGCGGGCCTTCTGTCACTTTGATATCCGCCAGTTCGGATAATGCCACTTGCCCACCGCTGGCAGTGACGACCGGTAAATCACGCAATTTTTGCAGCGAATCGCGGATTTCCCGTGGATAACGCAGATTGATTGGATAGCGTTCACGGCCTTCAATAGTTTCGCCAATGTTTTGCCCGCCGATCACGGTTTCTACCAGCGATTGCAGTTCTTTGACTGAAACACCATAGCGGGCTGCCCGCTTGCGGTCGATATCGATATCCACATAGCGGCCACCGGCCAGCCGTTCGGACAACGCCGAGGTTACGCCCGGCACTTTGCGCACTACCTGCTCAATTTGCTGTGCAACTTGCTCAATTTGTTGCACATTCTTACCGTTTACTTTGATCCCCACCGGGCTTTTGATCCCGGTAGACAGCATGTCCAGCCGATTGCGGATCGGCGGCACCCACAGATTAGCAATGCCGGGGACGTTAACAGTGGCGTCCAGCTCCTCGATTAATTTGTCCATGGTCATGCCGGGCCGCCATTCTTCTTTGGGTTTAAAGCGAATGGTGGTTTCGATCATGGTGAGCGGCGCGGGATCGGTGGCTGTTTCTGCCCGCCCAGCTTTACCAAAGACGGTATCCACTTCTGGCACCGTTTTGATCAGGCGATCCGTTTGTTGCAGTAAATGGCTGGCTTCGCGCACCGAAATCCCCGGCAGGGTCGAAGGCATATACAGTAAATCGCCCTCATCCAACGCGGGCATAAACTCGCTGCCTAAGCGGCTGAGTGGATATAGCGTTGCCAGCAAGAGGATGCCCGCAATGGCCAATGTGGTTTTTGGCCGCGCCAGCACGGCGGTTAATACTGGATGATAAAGGGTTATTAGCCAGCGGTTAATGGGGTTGGCATTTTCGTCAGGAATTTTTCCGCGAATAAAATAGCCCATTAATACCGGCACTAAAGTGATGGCTAAGCCAGCAGAAACCGCCATGGCATAGGTTTTGGTAAAGGCCAGAGGGGAAAACATCCGGCCCTCTTGCGCCTGTAAGGTAAATACTGGAATAAATGACAAAGTGATAATTAATAAGCTGCAAAATAGCGCTGGGCCGACTTCAATGGCCGCTTGTTCTGAAATACGCCAGTAATCCTGACTGACCGGCGTTTGGCCGGGGTGATCCCGCCGCCATTGTTCCAATACTTTGTGCATATTTTCGATCATGACGATCGCCGCATCCACCATGGCACCAATGGCGATGGCGATGCCGCCCAATGACATGATATTGGCATTAACCCCTTGATAGTGCATAACAATAAATGCACCGAGGATCCCCAGCGGCAGGGTGATAATAGCCACCAGTGCCGAGCGGAAGTGGAATAGAAACAGCGAGCAGATAACCGCGACCACTAGAAACTCTTCCAGCAACTTAAATGACAAGCTGTCGATGGCCTGAGTAATCAGGTGCGAGCGGTCATAAACCGGCACAATTTCTACTCCAGCGGGCAAACTGCGCTGAATCTGTTGGAGCTTCTCTTTCACGCCATTGATGGTTTCCAGCGCATTTTTGCCGTAGCGCATCACGATGATGCCGCCAGCGACTTCGCCTTCGCCGTTCAGTTCAGCTACACCGCGCCGCATTTCTGGCCCAATGCGCACGGTGGCAATATCGGACAGTAAAATCGGAATACCCTCACGGACGGTTATCACGATATTCCTGAAATCATCCAGCGTTTTCAGGTAACCGCTGGCGCGCACCATATATTCGGCGGCCCCCATTTCCAGCACTGAACCGCCGCCCTCCTGATTACTGTCGGCAATGGCGCTGGCAATTTGTTGATGAGAGAGATTCAGCGCCCGCATTCTTTCCGGGTCGAGAACCACTTGATATTGGCGCACCATGCCGCCGACACTGGCGACTTCCGAAACATTGGGCACGGTTTTCAGTTCAAACTTCAGTGTCCAATCCTGTAAAGCACGCAAATCGGCCAGACTGTGTTTGCCGGTTCTATCAATTAATGCATATTCATAAATCCAGCCGACGCCGGTGGCATCCGGCCCCAGTGCCGCTTTGGCCTCGGCTGGCAGGGTGGATTGCACCTGGCTGAGATACTCCAGCACTCTTGAGCGCGCCCAGTAGGGATCTGTGCCGTCATCAAATAATACATAAACGTAAGCATCGCCAAACATAGAAAAGCCGCGCACAGTTTTAGCGCCGGGCACTGACAACATGGTGGTAGTCAGCGGGTAAGTGACTTGATCCTCTACTACTTGCGGGGCTTTGCCGGGGTAACTGACGCGAATGATCACTTGTGTGTCCGACAGATCCGGTAGTGCGTCCAGCGGGGTTTGTTGCAGTGACCAAACTCCCCAGGCCGCCATCATCACCGCGCCTAGCAGCACCAACAGCCGGTTACGCAACGACCAACGGATAATGGCGGCAATCATAAGTGGCTCCCATGGATATCCGTGCTGTTATTAGCTTTTACCGGCTGGATGTGGCGGATCTGCGCGCCTTGTTCATTCAGCGTAAAGGTGAAATTGACTTCACTGCCGACGTGGATATCCGGTGATAACTTGCCCGGTGGCAGCAGGAAATCCATGGTCATCGCGCCCCATTTCAACGCGGCTATCGGGCCGTGAGATAAGGTGATTGTGGTGCCATTAATGGCGTTGACTTCCCCCTGTACTGAGTAAATATCGGCCGGTGCTTGCGCGGTGTTTTCCACTGCGGGCGCTTCGGTTTCTGGGGTATCAGCCATCTGCGGCAGGGCACTTTGCAAGCTAGCCTCTGAATCAATCAGGAATTGGCCGGACGTCACCACTTGCTGGCCATTACTCAGCCCAGATTTGATTTCTACCCAGCCGTCCTGAGTTTGCCCGGCACTGACTTCAACCGGCTTAAAGTGACCATTTCCTTCCGCTAGCAACACGGTGTTGCGGCTGCCCGTCAGCAATAAAGCTTCCTGTGGAATAGCCAGCACCGGCTCAAGCGCGGCAGTTTGTGCCGATTGCACATTCAGATACATCCCCGGTTTGAGCTTTTGTTGCGGGTTTTCCACGGTGATGCGTGCTTTTAAGGTGCGGGTCGCGAGATCCATATTGGGCAATAACTCGCTGACTTTGCCGTGGAAGGTTTCACCCGGCCAACTGGCAGTGGTAGCGGCAATTTCACTACCGATCGTGACTAAACTGGCTTGTGATTGCGGGTAATCCACCAGGATCCACACCTGATCGAGGCTGGCTAATTCGAACAGTGATTGGGTCGCCGCCACTTGCGAACCGGCGCGGATATCCAGTTTATTAACATAGCCATTGGCCGGGGATCGCAGCGTCACCCGGGTTTGTGGCTGGCCACTTTTTTCTACACTGCGAATGACCTCTTCTGGCATGAATTGCAGTTGTAACCGCTGACGGGCGGCGGCGGTCAATGCGCTGTCACCCAATTGGCGAATAGCCAGATACTCTTGCTGGGCGGCACTCCAATCGGGGATCCATAACTGTGCCAATGGTTGATTTTTCGTGACCGGCTGCTGATTGGCGCGCACATATAATTGCTCGATGATGCCATTGGCCCGCGCCGCAATGACTTGCACACTGCGTTCGTCTGTCGCCACGGTGCCGTAGCCAGTAAGGCGATGGTTGAGTGCGCGCATTTCTGCCGCCGCGGTGCGCACCCCCAGATTTTGCTGTTGGCGGGCGCTGATTGTCACGCCGCCATCTTCTACGGTTTCACCGGCATAGCGCGGCACCAGTTCCATATCCATAAAGGGTGATTTTCCCGGTTTGTCGAAGCGTTGTCCGGGGGACATTGGGTCATACCAATAAAGCACTTTGCGGCTGCTTTCGGCAGTGACGTCAGAGTGTGCGGCGGCGGTTGGCGTAGAATCTGATGCCGGTTTTCCGAGCAGATAACCGCCGAGGCCGCTGATGACGGCGACGGCCACTAAAGTCAGGCTAAATAGCTTTTTCATCGTGCGCTCTCCTGCGGGGTCAGATAACGGATGGCGGCCCAGGTGCGGGCTAATTCTCTGGCGGCATTGCTGGCATTGAGCTGGCTGTCGAGTAAGGCGCGGCGGGCCTCCAACACGCTGCTTAAATCGCTTTTATTGGCCTGATACTGCGCCATTATCAAGTTAACTCGCTGTTTTTGCAGCGGTAAAACCTCGTCAGTTTGCCGCTGCCATAACTCTTGGGTAGCTCGATATTGCGCTAATAAAGTGTCGAGTTGCGCCCGATGGTCACGGGTCAACAATGTGAGTTGGTCGTTAGCTTCCATGGATCGCGAGACGTCGGCGGCATAGTCTTTATCCTGACGTTGTGAGCGGAACAGCGGCAAATCGACAGTGACCATGACACCCGCCATATCCTCATATTCTTCGGCGCGTTTGGCGTAATAAACTTCAATACCGACATCGGGAGTGGCCGCAATGGCGGATTGTGCTGAACGCGCTTTGGCGACTTCCGCTTCGCGGCTGGCGAGCAATATTTCTGGATGCTGCTGGATAGCATCGCGCAATACGGTGATATCCGCTGGCAGGCGGGAGAATTTGGGCAATGTGCCACTGACGTGCTGAACCTCAATACCGGTCAATTGGGTGAGCTGGGTTTGCGCCAAAGCCACATCGCGCTGTGCGGTGGTTAATCTGTCTTGCATGGCGGATAGGGTTAGGCGCGCATCCAAAACACTGCTGGGTAACGCGCCACCACTGGCGACTCCCGCCCGTTGCAGCGCTATCTGTTTTTCACTCTCCTGCACTAAAATCCTGGCATCCGTCACCGCTTGCTCAGTGAGTGCCAAATCCAGCCAGGCTTGTGCGGTTTCCCTTTGTAACCGAGTGAGAATGGTTTCGCTGCCCGCCGCGGTTTTACGGGCTTCGGCGCTGAGAGTATCGGCCTTTCTTTGTCGTTTATTGCTGCTGACATAATCCTGCATGATACCAATCCGCTGCATGGTCATGCCCTCGCGGGTAAAGCGGCGGCCATTGTTGCCCCCCACCGGCAGGTTTTCAATACCGAATTTCAATTTGGGATCAGGCAGTTGGGTGGCGGAACTGGCCATGTTTTCTAGTGCATTAACCTGATGTTGATTGGCCGATAGCTCGGCTGAGTAGTGCTCAGCAGAAACCAGCGCTTGTTCCAGAGTGATGTCTGCCGCATAGCCCATGGCAGGTAAACCGAATGCGGCGGCGAGCAACAAGCGGGTCAATCCTATCCGCAAGGCAGCGGTGGGCCGCCCCTGTCGAGGGTGATTAGAGTGATTCATGATGGCTCCCGCCTTACGGTTGTTGCGCTGAAATGGCGGTGAGCTGATAGCCCTGTTCAGTCTGGTGGAAGCTGAATGCGACTTGCGTGCCGACCGGGAGCGGGGCGGCAACCAAGTTATTCGGCAGATCGAATGTCATGGTCATCGGCGGCCAGTTTAGGGCCGGAATGGCACCGTGGGCGATGGAAACACTATTGGCATTCCAGGTTTTTATTTGCCCGCTAGAGTGGTAGCTATTGGTGTCTGTGGCGGTGTTTTCAGCCATCATGGCCCCATGATTATGGGACATCGGCATGTTGTCGGCCATCGACGGAGTAGCGGCAAACAGGGGGGCAGAGAATAGAGTAACAGCAAAAAATAATGCACTAATAGTGGCAGATACAGCGTTGAATAAGGAACTCATGGAATAACTCCAAAATAGAATTAGCACAACACACCGCGGGAAAGCGGCCTGAAAGATGTGGTTAACTCTGTCTGGGTCTATTCTCTAAATCGGCAGAAAACAATTTCGGTGGGTGGCCCGACAATGGGTGGCATATGCCAGTCGAGGCGACGCACACCGGGGGCTTGTTGGATATCCGCCAGCACTAACTCAGTGTGAGTTGGCAATGCTGCCAACACCAGCATCCCGCTGTCAGACTGAACTGAATCGGGGATACAATGTTTTTCACACAGGGAGTTTTGCGCCGGGCCGTGGGACATTTCCATCGCCGACAACATTTGTTGCATCGGGTCTGCTTGCAAATGCCCTTGATGCTGACTAAAAACCGGAGAGTCGGCAGGGGCGATATCACACTGATGGCCCGCGATTGCCAGTTGGGTATTCAGGAAAAACCAGCAGGTTACCAGCAGCATACCGCACAGGCGCTTTTTACAGGCGCGCGTTCGGTGCATAAGCTGTGATATTCCCTTAAATGCTGGCATTTTTACCTTGAGTCAGTGGTGTGATGGGGTGATGCTTGCTCGCAAGTATAGGATTATCTCACTGTTTTTAGAATGGTTTTGGCCGGTTACACGGAATAAAATAAAAAGTTTCTGAAATGTTATTCGGCTGAATTTGTTCAATTTATTGTTAAAATTACAGCAGGAAGAGGGCGAAAATTTACTTTTCTTTAAGCAATTCTTATCCCATTAGGATAAAAAAACCGCATTAGGATAAAAAAACGCGCCAGTATGGGCCACCGGCGCGGTTGAAAATAAAAACTTACCAAGAATAACTGACGGTTGCGGTAGCGACACGACCACTGCCATAGAAACAGGCCGCCATTTGTGCGCAACTGGCCACATATTCTTTGTTGAATATGTTGTTGACGTTAACCTGCAAACTGGTGCCTTTCATCGCGGGCAGTGCTTGCCCCAGTTCATAGCGCATCATCCAGTCATATAGTGTTACCGCCGGGACTTTAAAGCTGTTTTTTCCATCGCCCCAACTGGTGCCGATATACCGCACACCGACGCCAGTAGACAAGCCGTCCACCACACCTTTATCAAAGCTATACATTCCCCATAATGAGGCCGAATGATTGGGTGTTCGTGATGGCATTTTGCCTAGTTCAGCGGCATTTTTGGTTTCACGCACTTTGCCTTTCGTGTAGGTATAAGCGGCGATCAGGTTGATATTGTCGTTAATTTCACTGTTTAATTGTGTTTCTATCCCCTGAGACTGAACTTCACCAATGGGAACACTGTAGGCCAGCACTGAGTCGTATTGGCTGATATTTTTCTGACGTAAATCATACAGTGCGGTGGTCAGTAGGGTACTACTGCCCGGAGGCTGGTATTTAATGCCTAACTCGACCTGACGTGCTGTTACGGGGTCTAGTGCACCCGTACCAGGAGCGCCTTTGGCAGTGCTAGGTTCAAATGAGGTGCTGTAGCTGATATAGGGCGAGATACCCGAATCAAAGGCATACAACACACCGCCACGGCCAGTAAATGCTTTATCGTCTTGTTGATCTTGCGTGACGCTTTTACGGTTCATGGTTTTTAACTGTGACCAGTCATAGCGCCCCGACAGCAGGAAATTCCACTTATCCAGCTCAATTTGGTCTTGTAAATAAACCCCGACCTGATCGAGTTTGGTCAAATCACTGCTATTGAGCGACAGGTCACTGTCCTTGATATTCAGGCCATAAGAGGGGGATACCCAATCCAAATTGTAGGCTGGCAGCACTTTACCCATATAGAACCGGCTATCAATACGGGTGCGTTTATAATCTAACCCGGTCAGCACTGTGTGATTTAACTGTCCAGTCCAGAAGTCGGCTTGTAACTGGTTGTCGACCGCAAACTCACCGGTGTTCTGCCGTTCGATTTGCGGGCGACGGGTCATTGTGCGGTTATCTGCCAGTAAATCCATAAAGACCAGATATTTGTAATCTTGCTTGTTGTGGCTGTAACGCAGATTTTGGCGGAATTTAAAGGTGTCATTGATGTAATGTTCAAGGGCATATCCGACGGAAGTTTGCTCGCGTTCAGATTGATCAAATGACGGGTCACTGACGTTAAAATCGTAAGGTATTTTGCCGTAGGGGGTACCAAACACCGTGCCAATTGCCGGTAAGAAGTTACGCGAGCCGGCCTTAGGTTCTTTCTGATAGCTGGTCAGCAAGGTAAAAGTGGTGTCTTCGTTCGGGATGAAAGTTATTGCTGGGGCGATAGCAAAACGCTCCTGCTTATAGGTATTAACTGCATCATCCTGTGTCCTGCCAATCCCATTAAGGCGATAGAGAACTTTACCCTCATCATCTAACACACCGCCAAAATCAAAGGCGGCTTCTGCCCGGCTATTATTACCAGCCCCGACCTGCACTTTATGAATACTTTCGGCTGTCGGGCGTTTGCTGACCATATTGATCAGGCCGCCTGGGTTGACTTGGCCATACAGCACTGAGGCCGGGCCACGAACCACTTCAACTCGCTCCAATAACCATGGGTCAATCTGGCCGCCGCGCCGTGCGCCACCCAGAGAGTTGTAGCTTAATCCATCCAGAAAACGCGGTGCGTAGCCGAAGCCACGAATGATAACTTCATCATTCATATTGGAACCACCGCGATATTCCGGTACGACACCGGCGGTATAACGCAATGCTTGTGCCACGGAAGTTGCACCTTGCTCCTGCATTTGCTGGCTGGTAATCACGGAAATGGATTGTGGAGTACGGATAAGCGGGGTATCGGTTTTAGTGCCGGTTGAACTATTTTTAGCAACGAAACCATCATCTTGTTGCCCGCTACCTGCTTTGGCAACCACCACTAATTTATCTTCTTTTGTCGCCGTTGCTTCTTTCGCGGTGGTTGCCGCGAAAGCCTGTAGAGCCGGTATTAATATAAGTGCAGAGGTTAATAAGGTTTTTGATGCGTAGCTTGCCCGGAATAGCAATTTCCCTGGCATCTTCTTGCCTGAAATATCAAACATGATTTATCCCTACCTAGAAACACAATAATAAAACGTGCTGGAGCCCATCCGGCCTTATACCTTTCATCTTGCAAACTGCAGGTGTTGGTTGCACTCAATAACCCGAATCACTTACTTGTGTAAGCTCATTGGGATTATCTCCTTTACCGCCTTCCTACATCTTGAAATCTATTGGGTTTATTTATTAACCGGTATGGCGATAAGAAAACTTTCTGCCCATTCAATTCCTTCTCGGCACCGCAGAACGCCCTTACTCATATTGCGGGAATAAAGGGGTACTCAAGAATGAACATGCATATGGTATTGCAAATACTAATGGTTCTCAATATTATTTGTATTCACACAATAAACACAAATATATTTAATTTGGTTGCTTGTGGACATACATTGGCTTGATGTGTGGTGTCTTGATGTGTAGTGAATAGAAACTTGGGCAATGAAATCAAAAGGATTGGGTGTGAGCACGACAAATGAACAGATTGATAGCCAGAGTTTGTTAGCAGACCCTCTGGCTGGCAGTGAGTCATGGTGGCAGCAGATTGCACTGCGGGGAACACCGCTGGTGGAGCCGGTTACTGCTGGCAAGGTGAAATTGACATTCCTCTGGCGGGAGCCGCCCGCCAAGGCGGGGAGCGCTGTTTATAGCCGTGTCTATATTGATGTTAACGGCGTGACTGATCACCACAGCCCCAATCCTGAAACGCTACAGCGCCTGGGCCAGAGCAATGTTTGGTATTGGCAGGCTGAAGTGGAATCTGACTTCCGGGGCAGCTACAGCTTTATTCCTGTTGTTGAAGAACACTGTTTGAATTTACCGGAGGGGACACCACAAGAGCGCCGTCAAGCGCAGCGCAATTGGTGGCTCTCATTGATGGATCTCGCTGAAAACGATCCGTTTAACCCTACCGCTCCCCATTACAGCTATCGCGGGAAACCACTTTCGGCGGTGCATTTAGCCGATGCTTTGCCCCAGACGGCCTGGCAGCCCATTGATGCGGGCCAAAAACTCCCAACAGACCCAAAACGGCTGCAACTGATTAGCTGGAATAGCAAGTTGCTCGGTAATAGCCGTAATGTGTGGATTTACCACACACTCGGTGCCGAAGATAAAGCTGAGCGGCCGCTGGTTATTTTACTCGATGGTCAATATTGGGCGCATGGGCAATCGATTTTTGGTGTGCTGGACAGAGAAACTGAAGCCGGACGCCTACCTGCCAGTGTGTATATCTTGATCGACATTATCGACCAACCTCATCGCGCAGTGGAATTGCCCTGCAATCAGGATTTCTGGCAAGCGCTGCAAACGGAGTTACTGCCACAAGTGGCCTTGTTGCAACCTTTCACTGACAAAGCCTCTCGCACTCTAGTCGCCGGACAGAGTTTTGGCGGGCTAGCTTCGCTGTATGCCGGGTTACATTGGCCGCAGCGTTTTGGTTGTGTGCTGAGTCAGTCAGGTTCCTTTTGGTGGCCAGATGTCGACAATTTCAAAGCACTAACCGCCGGAACTGCCGAGCGGCAGGGCTGGCTGACAGAGCAGGTTTATCAAGGTGTGGGCGCTGACCATCCATTGGATATTTTTATGGAAGCGGGCCGTCGCGAAGATGTGATTTATCAAGTTAATGAGGCCATGAGTGAAGCACTGCGGCAGGCTGGGCATCGGCTGCATTACCGAGTTTATTCAGGGGGCCACGATTCCTTGTGCTGGCGTGGCGGCTTGATTGATGGATTGCACTTTTTATTAGGTTCCTCAGATTCAAAATAAGGATATTTACGCCATGAACATTTACGCCATGAACAATGAAACAGAAACACCCACCAACCCGTTTGATAACGAAGATCTGCCTTTTTTTGTGCTGATCAATGAGCAGCAGCAATACAGCTTGTGGCCCCAAATTACGGCGATTCCGGCAGGATGGGAAATTGTTCATGGGCCGCAAAGCCGGGCAGATTGTGTGAAATATCTTGAGGTTAATTGGGCCGACATGCGCCCGGCCAGTTTGATTCGTGCAGAGGCTGGCCTGCAATAACGCGGGCCGTGGGCTAAAGGAATTATCGGATTATCGCGGCTCCACCTGCTGCAATAAATCCTGTGTTGCCAAAAAAAGGAATACCCATCGTGTCAGAGGATTCAATCTCCCTTGTTGCTGCTGTCGAGCTGCCCTTGGTGGCGGCCCAGCCCGGAATCTGGTTTGCTGATCAGTTAAGTCAGCAAAAGAACATGTTTACCGTGGCCCATTATATTGAACTGGCGGGGCCGCTGGAGAGGGAACTCTTTAGCCGTGCCGTTAGCCAAGGGTTGGCGGAGGCCGATACGCTTCATGCGCGTTTTGTTGATGGCGACGATGGCCCGATGCAGCGCATTCCCATACAGCGCCAGGCGGCTGACATGCCTAAGCTGGAGTGGTTGGATTTCAGTGCTCGCGCCGATGGGCGACAGGCCGCACTGACATTGATGTGGGAGGATACTGAGGCTCCGATACAGTTAGATGGCGAGGAGCCACTGTATCGACACTGGGTTATTCGTGTTCCTGATGAAAATGGCAAGCCGCTATGGCTTTGGTATCAGCGTTATCATCATTTGTTGCTTGATGGCTTCAGTTTCACCGCAATTACCCGCCGTATTGCCGATATTTACACTGCATTATTGCAAGGGAAATCTATTGGGGAATCCCCTTTTACCCCGTTTAGCGATGTGGTCAGTGAATATTTGGCGTATGCGGGGTCAGAAACCGAGCTGCGCGATAAGCAATTTTGGCAACAACATACTGCGGATTTACCCGCCGCACACATACTCTCCCCCCTGAACTCGCCCGCCCGGGCAGAGCAAACGGATAATCGCGTATTGCGTCAGCGGATTAATATCGACTCTGACTCGTTTGGCCGTTTACTGGCAGGGGGCGCAGCACAGCGCCTGAGCGCTGCCGATATGGCAATGGCGCTGTTGCTGATTTATTTCGCCCGTATAAGCGGCGAAATGCGCTTGTCGGTAGGGTGCCCGTTTATGCGCCGCATGGGATCAGCCGCCTTGACCGCCACCGGGCCAGTGGTGAATGTGTTGCCATTGCAGATAACGTTACGGCGCGAAATGCAGATTGTTGATGTGGCGCGCGCAGTGGCGTGCGAGCTGAAAACGGTGCGTCAACATCAGCGCTATGAAGCGGAACAATTACGGCGTGATTTGGGGATGGTCGGCTCCCAGCGGGCGCTATATGGCCCGGTACTGAATTTTAAAATGTTCGATTTCGCCCTGAATTTGGGGGAAATAACCGGCGTTACCCACACCTTGGCCTCCGGCCCGGTCGATGATGTCGAGTTTGATCTCTACCTTGATAACGGCCAGTTGACCTTGGAAATGCTGGCAAATGCGCAGCGCTATGACCTCGCCTGCTTACATCAGCATGGTGAGCGGATACAATTCTTGTTGCAGCAATTGGCGACCCAAGCCGAAATCACGGTAGGCGACCTCATATTGACGCCACAGCAGGAGCTGCAACGCATTGATAGTTGGGCTAAAGGCCCGCAATTAAGTCTGCCTGCTGGGGTGGTGTCGGTGCTGGATATTTTCCAGCAGCAAGTGAGTGCGCAACCGGATGCTATTGCGGTGAGCTGTGGCAAGCAAAGTCTGACTTATCGCCAGCTTTCTGACCGTGTGGCCCAACTAGGGCGAGCATTGATCGCCAGAGGAATTCAGGCTGATGATGTGGTCGCGATTGGTATTCCGCGAACTGTGGATTCGCTGGTCGCCATCTTGGGGACTCTGGCCAGTGGAGCAGCTTACATGCCGCTTGATCTGGATTACCCGATGGAGCGGCTCGCCAAAATGTGCGAGGACGCCAGACCGCGCTTACTCCTAGCCCATCAATCGACTGAAAGTTTGTTATCTTCACTGGCTATCACCGGCGAGATGGAAATAGTTTGCCTGAATGAATCGCGCTTCCAGCAGGAATGCACGGTTTTCTCTGTTCGGCCCATTACTGATGCAGAGCGCCAGCATTCCCTGCACGGTGAACATCTGGCATACATGATTTATACCTCGGGTTCGACTGGCCGACCTAAAGGGGTCATGAGCACCCATGGCGGGTTAGTCAATTTGCTCGTGGCGCACCGCACGTACCTGTATGGCCCGGCGATGGCGGAATTTAAGCAGCATAATACCCGCCGAATGCGCGCGGGGCATACCGCATCATTCTCTTTCGATTCCTCTTGGGAACCGCTGTTCTGGATGATGATGGGCTGCGAGATGGTCATTTTTGATGAAGAAATACGCCGTGATGCTTATGCATTGGTGCAGATGATGGATCAGACGCCAATCGACACCATGGACATTACCCCGTCATTCTTTACGCAAATGATCGATAGCGGTTTACTGGAGGTTGGGCATCACCAGCCCGCCTTTATTATGATTGGCGGTGAAGCCGCCACACCGCGTTTGTGGGAGCGGCTGAAACAGCATCCTGAACTGAACGTGGTTAACTTCTACGGCCCGTCGGAATACACCATAGATACCCTCGGCGCGAATATCCAGGTGGCGACGCAACCGGTTATTGGCCGCCCGGTGGCGAATACCGAAGTCTATTTGCTGGATAGTCAACTCGCCAAAGTGCCAATAGGTGCGGTGGGGGAGTTATATATTGCCGGTAAAGGGTTGGCTCGTGGTTATCTGAACCGGCCTGATTTAACCGCGGCGCGTTTTGTGGCCAACCCTTTCCGTCACGGCGAAGTGATGTATCGCAGCGGCGACTTGATGCGCTGGACGGCAGAGGGGCAGTTGGATTTTGTCGGGCGCACCGACCACCAGATAAAAGTGCGCGGTTTCCGGGTTGAGCTGGGCGAAGTCGAAAACGCGCTAGTGGTCTTGCCGGCAGTCAGTAGCGCAGTGGTTATCGCCGAAGCGGTCGGCGCGACCCATCGGCTTATTGGCTACTGCGTGGTACCCGATGCGCAACTGCGCCAGAGTAAAGATCTTAATGCCCGGCTAATGGATCAATTGGCCGCGAGCTTGCCAGATTATATGGTGCCCGCGATCCTGATGGTGTTGGATGAAATGCCGCTGACGGTAAACGGCAAGATTGACAGGCAAGCGCTGCCCGCCCCACAACATCGGCAACAGTTCACCAGCCGGGCACCACAAACCCCGCCGGAAAAGCTGTTGTGTGATGCCATCGCCCACTTGCTGCGTTTGGGCAATATTGGTGCGGAAGATGATTTCTTCCAACTCGGGGGCGACAGTATTTCCGCTATGGCGCTGGGGAGCACTTTGCGTCGCGCCGGTTTCCGCTTGGCTCCGCGCGAGATTTTTGCTCTGCGCACACCGGTTAAAATGGCGCTGGCTTTACAACCCTTAATGAGTTCGCCCGAAGCGGCACCCACGGCATCCTTACCCGAAACACTGTGGCAGGCGGCTGGCGAAAAATATGGCCCAATCGCCGATATTCTCCCGGTATTGCCGCTCCAACAAGGTTTACTGTTCCATGCTCAGTTAGGGCAAGAAGCTAACAATTACAATGCGATCAGCCGTTTTGACCTTCAAGGTGCATTAGACATTGAGTGCTTGCGTGATGCACTGGAAAACCTACTGCGGCGCTACCCGCAACTGGGGGCTATTTTTGACAGTGAGTTGCACAGTGAATCATTACAAATTCTACCGCAGATTCAAGATAGCGCCCGTCGCTGGCCATGGCAGCAATATGACTTGAGCGCATTGACACCGGATCAGCAAACTGCCAAAACCCAGCAATTGGAGCGCGAAGGGCTGGCACGGGATCTGGTGAGTGAGACGGCGGGGACATTAAAACCTTTACTGATTGCCACCTTGATCCGCTACAGCGCCGAGCGCTATTCGTTGATCATCATCGCGCACCATTTGGTGGGAGATGGCTGGTCATCGGCAATTTTGCTGCATGACTTGCTGCATCTCTACGGCAATAAGCCGGAATTAGCGCCGCTGAGTGTCAGTTATGGTGATTTGATTCGCCGCATGACGTCGCGCGACCTGCAATCAGACCGTTTGGCCTGGCAGCAGGCTGTTCGCGGTGTCACGCCAACGATTCTATATCCTGAAACCAATGCCGCCAGCCCGGTACGCGAATGGACTATCGCGCTGGACAGCAAACTGGAAACGGCACTGACCGAGTTGCAACGGCGCGATGGCATCACGCTCAATACTCTACTGCAAGGGGTTTGGGCCACCTTATTGGGCGTGCTTAGTGGCCGTGATGATGTGGTATTCGGCTCACCGGTTTCTGGCCGTTTTAGTGAAATCGACGGTATCGAACAGCACGTCGGGCTGTTCAGTAACACCCTCCCGGTGCGGGTGAAATTGCAGCCGCAATTGCCACTGTTAGCACAGTTGACCGCGTTGCAGCAGCAGCAGATCCAACTACTGGAGCACGATGGTCTGGGGTTGGGGGAGATCCAGCGTCTGGCCGGGGCGAATACATTATTTGATACCTTGCTGGTGGTTGAAAACTACCCGGAAAACAATCAATTACATCAGCAATCTTTCAAGGGTTTGCGGTGTAATGCACTGAATAATCGCGGTTATACCCATTACCCACTGACTTTATTGGTGTTGCCGGGCGAGAAGCTGCATCTGCAACTGGAATACCGTGATGCGGTCGGCGATCCGCAACGATTGGCCCAGCGCTTGGTGATGTTGCTGGAATATTTGGTCTGGCAGCCCGAATTGCCGTTATCCGCCCTGAATTTGCTGACTGCCGATGAAAAAGCGCTGTTGGCAGCCGCCAATGACACTGCCATCGCCCTACCTGCGCTGACACTATGTGATTTGCTAAACCAACAGTCGCAGCTAACACCACAGGCTATCGCCTTATTGGATGCTGATGAAACACTCACTTATCAGCAAGTTAATCAGCGGGTTCAATCGCTGGCTGCCCATCTACGTCAACAGGGCGTGCTGCCCGGTGACCGGGTTGCTGTGGCGCTGCCGCGCTCGGTGAATCTCAGTTTGGCCTTGATGGCTATTTTGGCCGCAGGCGCTGCTTATTTGCCGCTGGATACTGGTTATCCTGATGATCGCCTGGCTTACATGATCAGTGATGCCGATCCACGTCTCCTTATTACGGTCAGCTCTTTGGCTGAGCGCTTTACCGGCCAGGCCCCGCTGTTGCTGCTGGATCAACTGCCCACGCAGGATAAACCGGCGCTGTTGCCCGCCATCCAGATAACGCCAAACCATCCGGCTTATTTGATTTACACCTCCGGCTCGACTGGGCGGCCAAAAGGTGTGGTAGTCACACATGGGGCTATCGTTAACCGCCTGTTATGGATGCAAAATGAGTATCCGCTGGGCGCTGATGACGTGGTATTACAGAAAACGCCGTGCAGTTTTGATGTCTCGGTGTGGGAGTTTTTCTGGCCGATGATAACCGGGGCAAGATTGGTCATGGCGCCGCCAGAAGCTCATCGTGACCCCGAGCTACTGCGTAGCTTGATTGAGGATTATGGCGTCACGACCGCTCACTTTGTGCCCTCAATGCTGGCCGCTTTTGTCAGTGCGATGCATGGGCAGCAGCAGCCTTGCCAGAGCTTACGCCGAGTATTTTGCAGTGGCGAAGCATTGTCACGCGAGCTATCGGAGCTATACCAACAGATTTTTGCTGCTCCATTGCATAATTTATATGGCCCAACCGAAGCGGCGGTGGATGTCACTTATCAACCCGCCTATGGTGATGCTTTGGCGCGAGTGACTGGCAGCAGTGTGCCCATCGGCAAGCCGGTGTGGAATACCCAACTGCGTATTCTCGACACTATGCTGCGGCAAGCCCCGGTCGGCATTTCGGGCGATCTCTATTTGTGTGGCGTACAACTGGCGCAGGGTTACCATGCCCGCCCAGATCTGACTGCCAGCCGATTTGTTGCTGATCCTTATGACCGTGGACAGCGGATGTACCGCACCGGTGATATCGCCCGCTGGCTGCCGGATGGCACAGTAGAATATTTGGGGCGCAGTGACGATCAATTGAAAATTCGTGGGCAACGCATTGAATTAGGTGAGATTGAATCTGCGCTATTGGAGTTTCCTTCAGTCCAGCAAGCGGTGGTGCATGCCCGCACCTTGGCGGGGGCGGAAGGGGCCTTAGCCGGAGCCGATACCCGCCAGTTGGTCGGCTATATTGTGCCGGTTGTCGGATCGGAAAATATTGATTTAGAGGTTTTGCGCAGCCAGCTTAGTGAGCGCTTACCGGCGCATATGGTGCCGGTAGTTATCGTCAGCCTGAGTGCTTTCCCGCTGAGTGCCAATGGCAAACTGGATCGCAAGGCATTACCGGCACCAGTGAATCAGGCGGGCAGTAGTGGGCGCGCGCCACAAGCCGGTTTGGAAAGTCTGATTGCGGGATTATTTGCCCATTTGTTGGGAGTTGAAAGCGTCGGTGCGGATGATGATTTCTTCGCGCTGGGCGGCCATTCTTTGTTGGCAATGCGCTTGGCGGCTGACCTGCGCCGTGAGTTGCAACAGCCCGTCGCGGTGGGGCAGGTGATGGTGGCCTCGACAGTGGCGGCATTGGCAGCCGCATTGAGCCAGCCGCAGTCAGATAAACCCGCGGGTAAAGCTGGTTTCAGCGAAGTCTTGCAGTTGCGTGGTGGTAGGGGCAACCCGCTATTTTGTATCCATCCGGCGTCTGGTTTTGCTTGGCAATTCAGTTTGTTACCGCGTTATTTGCCGGGTAGTTGGCCGGTGCTGGGAATTCAGTCTCCGCGCCCTCATGGGGCCATTGCCACTAGTCGGGATATGGACAGCTTATGTGACCATCATTTGGCGACCTTACGTCAGGTGCAGCCACAGGGGCCATATCACCTAATGGGATACTCATTGGGCGGCACAGTGGCGCAGGCCATGGCGGTAAAATTACAAGCACAGGGCGAGGAAGTGGCTTTCTTGGGGTTGTTGGATACCTATCCGCCGGAAACCCAGGATTGGAATGCGCCGATTGAGGCGGAGGCGCTGGAGGAAGTTGAGCGCGAGCGGGCATTGTTTATGGCGGCGGCGGGCGATGAGCAGCAAGAGAAACGAGAAATGTTTGCGCAAATTCAGGCAAATTATGACGACTCTGTCGGCTTGTTATCAGGGGCTAAAACGCCAGTTTACGAGGGTGAAACCACGTTATTTGTTGCCACCCAAACCCTACCCGCGGGTGAGACTCCCGAGGATATCTGGCGGCCATATGTGAAGCAACTGCGGACATATCATCTTGATTGTTCGCATATCACGATGATGTCGCCGGAGACATTAAAAGTGCTGGGGCCCATTTTGCAGCAAGTGTTTAGTGGGATTAGGTCATTGTAGTTGGGGATGGTGAATAGGTTCGATGTTCTGGTTCGGTTGTTAGAATTTTACTGGTCACTTGGCCTCGGCTGAACCAATCGCCAAAGGGTGCGGGCGCGCACCCTTGTGGAATCCCGCGCTTCGCACGTATCGCCAGCCCACGGCGTGGGTTCCCTCACTCATCATTTCACTGGCGGGACGGCTTTATTATAGCCTCTTCGAGGCTACCCTTCGGCACCATTAGTATGAAAATCAAGTCACCGCAAGGTGGCTTTTTTTTGCCTGTCGTTCAGCAAAGTCCATTATCTTCCGTAAAAGTCTATATAAAACAGCATGTAACATTCTGGTGATTTTTGCCACTTCTCCATTCTGGTATTTCTACGTCCATTAGCAGCCATCATCACTGGGGGTCAAAATGGGGGTCAGCTCGGTTCGGAAAATTTGTGACCCCCAAATATGCGTCAGATATAGGTGGTATCAGCCTTTGTGAAGATCTTAGCGGGGTTGGTTGTAGCATCGGGGGGTATCTCTTTACAAAGGACATTTTTGGGGTGTCCTTTGTAAAGAGATAATTAGGTATTATCGTTTTCTGTAATGCCATTGATTAATATAATGTTTTTATAAGGAAGCCAGTTTAAATTTTGTCTTTATTACCCGTTGACAGCTATAACACTCCAATAGCATAGTGAGCGCTTTCTGGGTTCTATATGGATGTGACCCCCAATGGCGCTGACTGATGCCGCAATTCGAAATGCCAAACCTCGCGATAAAGCTTATAAACTCACTGATGCTCAAGGACTCTATCTACAGATACAACCTCGTGGTACTAAGCTCTGGTACCTTAAATTCCGCATCAATGGAAAGGAAAGCCGCATTGCTTTTGGTGGTTATCCTGCCATCAGCTTAGGGCAGGCTCGAGCTGAGTGTGATAAAGCGAAAGCACTGATCGCGCAAGGCATTAGCCCGACAAATAAGCGTGAGCAAGAAAAAGATATTATACAAAATACGCATACCTTTGAGTTGGTTGCACGCGACTGGCATGCCAGCAACAAGAAATGGTCTGCACAGCATTCTGAGCGCGTTCTGCGTTACTTCGAGATGTATTTGTTTCCTGCTATTGGTCAGCGAAATATCGATGAGCTAAAAATCCGTGATCTACTTGCCCCTTTAAGAGTGGTTGAGCAGACGGGAAAATTAGATGTGGCTGCACGACTGCAACAACGGATTACCTGTGTGATGCGTTACGCTGTCCAGAACGGTTTAATCGAATATAACCCGGCACAAGACCTCGCAGGTGCTTTAGTTACCCGTAAGGCAACTCACCGTGCGGCGCTCTCGCTAGAACGTCTCCCTGAATTGTTATTACGCATGGATTACTACTGTGGCAGGCCATTGACCCGGATGGCGGTAAAGCTATGTCTGTTGGTATTTATTCGTTCAAGTGAACTGCGGTTTGCCAGATGGGATGAAATCGATTTGGAAAGAGCCTTATGGACACTACCGGCAGAGAGGGAAGTTATCGATAAGGTTAGGTATTCGCACCGTGGTTCGAAAATGAAAACTCCTCATCTGGTGCCATTATCCAGGCAAGCTATTGCCGTTCTTGAGCAAATTAAGGCATTAACCCAAGATGAAAATCTGGTGTTCCCTGGTGATCACCATCCCAACCGACCCATGAGTGAAAATACCATTAATAATGCGTTACGCCGTATGGGATACGATACCAAAACAGAAGTTTGCGGTCATGGCTTCAGAACAATGGCCTGTAGTGCTTTGGTTGAATCAGGTATGTGGTCACGTGATGCAGTAGAACGGCAGATGAGCCATCAGGAACGTAACAATGTCCGTGCGGCCTATATCCACAAAGCCGAACATATGGATGAAAGAAGACTCATGGTGCAATGGTGGGCGGATTATTTGGATAGGTGCCGCGATGGGTATGTGGTGCCTTATCATTTCAGTGGAAAGGATTCTCCGGAATGAGCATCAATTAAGGTTTATCAAGTTTTATAAGCTTGGCGTGCATAATTCACCCTTATTTGTGAATATGGGGGACTTATAAAATTGAATGGGAAAAGTACAACGCAGCATCTTATAGATGCTGCGACAGGTAACCACTAGAGTTTTATGTCTTCTGGTGAGTGATGCTTTAGCCAGTCCGCAAGCGCTTCATTCATTCTGGTTTGCCACTTTGGGCCAGAAGCTTTGAATTTTTCAACGACATCAGAGCGCATGCGTATATGTATATCGATTTTAGGATCTGCCTTTGTGGGGCGTCCCATTTTTTTCTTTTTCTTCAGCTCACTAAAAGAAACTAGCTTGATGTTTGGATCTTCAAGTAGCTTCGCGTCAGGATCGGTAGCAACGGCTTTTCTGATCTCCTTGTCTTCCTCTGGGGTTGGAAGAATAGTACCAGGCTTAAGAGTTGGCATATCTTTGCACCTCATGGTTAGTGGCTCTTCGTAGGCTGATAATACGACAAACAGCATCATTTATCTCTGTGAAAACAACAGCATAAATTTTATCACCAAGATATGTTAGACCATACGACAGCCCGAAATATCGTTCTTCTCCATAGACGATATCAATATCTTCTTCTACGACCATTGTATCCCAGTCTAAATCTTTGGCATCTGACAGAAAGACCTTATGTTTTCTTTTATTACTAGCGTCTTTAACTGGATCAAATACTATATCCATATATTTATTGTATCCACAAAAAGTAATTAGTCAAAAATAAATCGTGAACAGCAGAGGCTGTAATGTTTAACTTTATGAAAATAAAGGTGGAAAAACGTATGTAAAAATTACAGGCTTAATAAATTTCATTCTTAAAAGCTATGCAGCTAGCTCTAGAGCAACCCTTTATACCCAACCGGCAATGAGTTGAGTCATGACTCATAATATTGAGTTGTAGAATTATTTTACCTTGCTGCTAAAAAATATAAATAGCGGTTTAGCTAATTGTTTTTAAGGTGTATTATCTTGCAAGATATTTATTGAAGTGATGATTTCACTGTTAGGACTGTTATATTAAAAAACTTACATGCATTTAACTTCTGGTTAGATTGTTACCTTATTAAAATATATAATATTAATAATTGTTCTTGTGGAATGTATTGAGTAGCGGAAGTTTGCCGAGTTATTATTATCTTTTGGGATCCTTATAGAAGGTTAGTAACTAATTTATATTGTTATTAACCATTAGTTGGCTGGTCAAGGTAAAGCCGAGAGCCAAAACATCGTTATGTACTTTTGATAAAACCAGTACCAAGCCTAAATCCTTCCCCCACATTTCCCCCACTTAACTGATCCCCACTTGTTCCCCCACTTGGGTTTTGGCTCGGTGCTCTCAGCCCAGTCATGACACGGGTTTGCTCTCTTTCCCCCATTTAGTGTGTATAGGTAAGTGGGAAGTGGGGGATTCGAGGCTAAATTGGTTAAAAATTCGATGTTCCCCCACTTGATTCCCACTTTATCCCCCAGTTAGTTTCTTGCTGTATTGCTTAATGAATTGGGGCAGATATTCTCCCCGTCAATATGAATCAACCCATCAATTTCCAGCTTGTCGAGCCAGCGGGTAAATTTCTTCGCAACATCAAAACCCATGCCGCGCATATCATCTCTCACCAGCGATTTTGTACAGGCCTCGCCACTGGCGGTACGGGAGCGGATAGATTGCCACAGCGCGATATGATTGGCCGTCAGGCGCTGAATACCCGCCAGTTCGGCCTCGTAGGGTGAGCCTTCATCGCTGACTTCACGCCCCCGATCACACAGCACCAATGAGTTAACTTCTTCGCCATCGTTATCGATATACAGATTGAGCGGCGAGAGGTCATAGGCCCGAGTGGTGGGTTCTTCTGAATCCTTCATTTTGGTGCAACTCAGCACCAGTGCGCCGCCTTCGCCCTCACGACGCACATTGAATTCGACATCTAACGCCGCACGAAAGGCGCTGGAGCCGCGCGCGCCTTTATCCAAATCTTTGCCAGAATGATGGATTACTAGCACCGTCGCGCCGGTTTCTGCCTTGATAAAATCGCAGCCCTGAATAAACGCACCCATATCTTTGGCGGCGTTCTCGTCGGAGCCACCAAAGCAGCGGGCCAGCGTATCCAGCACAATCAGGCGCACCGGTGAGCCGGTTTGTGCGGTGACGTCCTGAGCGGCTTTAATTACCTGTTCGACGCTCTCCGGGCTGGCGGGAAAGACCGGGCAGTCAATGCGGTATAGCGATTCAATCGGTGTGCCACCGTTAAACTCCATTTCCCATGCACGGATACGGCGTGGTACGCCAATGCCGCCTTCGCCAACAATATAGACCACCGAGCCTTGCGTCACACGCCGCGAGGCCCACGGCTTGCCGGTGGCGATATGGCAGGCCCATGAGACAGCCAGAAAGGATTTATATGAGCCGCTGGGGCCATAAATACTGGCCAGCGTATTGCTCGGCAAATGGCCCTTGATATTGTAATCCTGCGGGGTGTTATAACCGTCGGAACCTTTGCGCAACGGCAGGTTGGTGGCAAATTTCACCGGTTCATTGTCAATCAAAGTGAGCGGCATTTTCATATCCATTCCTTGGGATTGTAGAGTTGGCGAAAAAACTCGATACGGGCGGTGTCCGTTCCGGCCTGTTGGCGATAATCATCCCAGTCCGCCTTATCGCCGGTGGGGGGCAGGGTCACCAGCCCATTGACTGCGAGTGCGGCGAGTTCCGCCAGTTGCTTGCCGGGATTGTTGTCAGAGTCGGTTACGTCGTTATCCGCCGCGAGAATAATCTGCGCATCGGGATAACGTTCACGTAATGCCACGGCAACATGGGTCAGATTGTTTGCCGAGATGGCGGCAACTACTGTAGCGGCGACAAATCGTGATATGACCAGACCGGTGGCAAAACCTTCAGTAATGATGATTGTTTGTGACAGGGCATGATGGGTGATGGGGATAAATGAAGATTTAATCCGCGAGCCGGGCAGTAAGCGTTTTTCTCCCCTAGGGTTGATTAACAGCGCACCGGTAGTTTTGTCGCTCAAATCTACCAATGGCAGCACCATGCTGCCCACATTAAAATGCACCCCGCCAATATTTTTAGCGCTGTTGGCGGGCATTAAAAATCCCCGATAAGCCAGTTTCTTATGCAACAGGTAATCACTGGTTCCCTGTGTACAGGTTGCCAGCAGGGCGGTGACTCTTTGTATGATGTCGGTGTGAGGGAGCGGTTCAGTTCTTTCTTTGGCGGGCGGTGTTGGGGTTAAGTCTGTTAAACGGGAGATTTCTCTGGCGGCCTGAATCAAATCACATTGTCGTACCAGAGTGACCAGATCCAGACCATCGCCATGGCCGCAATAGTTGCAGAACCACGTTCCTCGCCCTTTTTTATCATCAAAACGGAAACGGTCTTGACCTCCGCAGACCGGGCAAGGGCCATGTTTGTTGATGCCGGGGATAGGGATGGCTAACGAAGACAGTATGCTGCCCCAGTGGTGTTGTGATGCACGCACGATGTTGGAAACAAACCTACTCATGGTTAGCCTCCTCTGCATGCGGTGCTTCATCCAGCATCAGTTGCAGCAAATCCAGCCGTTCAGCAAGAATAAACAGCAGCAGTTCTTTGGTTGTCAGGTCGGTAATTTCGAGCATTGCCCGTACCAGTGCATGACAGTGATCGACAATTTCTTCAAGCGTGAGTGGGGGAGAGTCAAGCATAGCGCACCCCCGGATGGGTACGAACGTATTGCGGGTACAGACAGTGAAGGGTAGTAGCCATTGGGCTGCCTCCGTTAGGGTGTTTATTAAGCTACCCCCAGAGACGCCAAGCCCATTGGGTGGTAGCCCGAACAAGGTTGGCGTACCGGCCCTAACGGATCCCGGCCTTCCTTTCGAAAGCCTTGCCCGGACTACCATAGACAACAGGTGTGCACGAACATTACCCAAGTACATTCTGTGTATGTATTTGGATACCGTCAAAGGGTTCGGAACGCCAATTCCGGCTACGGATTTTGCCGCAGCGAAAGGATTATACTGCAAAGCGCCCGCCAGAAAAAAATAAAAAATCATTAGTCGCGACCCTCCTCGCGTTTATTTATTCTCTCAAGAATCCAGTTATTCACCTCTTTTTCTACCCATGCGACAGAGCGAGAGCCAAGTTTTACTGACTGAGGGAACTCACCTTGTTTCATCAGGAAATATATCCATGATTTTTTAAACCCGGTCTTCTGCATGACGCCCGATAAGCGAATTAGAGTGATATCTGTCATGGTTAGATCTCCTTGCGGGTATAAACGCGTTCAACATAGCGGCCACGGCCATCACCATGCCCCAGATCCATTGAGGTTAATGCTCTGGCTTCAATGCGGGTAAACCCAGCGGCGAGGTAATAACTGATAGCCTCTTGCGCCCAGGCATAGCGCAGACTGTGGGGGGAGTAGTGTCCGATTAGCCCCAGGCGGGTGGTATGGGAGCGCCAGAAATTCATGGCGGTTTTCAGGTCAGGTTTATCAATCAGTTTGCCGCCGCGTGTTTCTGCAACCCGTTGTGCTTCTTTGACCGCCAGTTTCACCGCTGCACGATCCAGAATACGGGTTTCGCGTGAGCGGCCGCCCTTGGTGCCAAACACCACGGTTAATGTAGCGCGGTTCTGCTCAAGCTCCTTTTGCCATGTTTTCAGCGAGTTGGCACATTGCACCGCCTCTTGTGAACGCAACCCCAACAAACGGGCCAGTTGCAGGGCACAGGCGAATCCTTTGTCCTGCTGTTGGGCGGTGCGCAGGGCGGTTTGATAGACCTTCTCAGGGATGGCGAATTTGGTACCGGCACGGCTGGCTCCCCCTAATCCCAATGCTTTGTTGGTCAATCGTTCGGACAAGACGATTTTATCCCGGCCAGCGGATCGGAAAACGGTACGCAATGCCGCCATTTCGTTATGGAGAGAACGAATAGCGATCCCCTGTGAAACACGGTCAGCAATATAACTTTCAACATGCTTTGCTTTTAGGTGTTTAACATCACGCACCTGAATATTGAGGGCCAGTAAATGTCTGCTAAATCTGTCCATAATTCGAATACGGTCATGAACAGTTTTATGGCTACCGCTAGCTTGCTTAGCCAGTATTTTCATTTCACGGCTTAACTTACTCATAGCGAACTTCTCCCAAACAATTTCAACAAGCTACATATCTCTGGCGCATGGGGAACGGCAGGTTATCTGCCTTGAACGATACCTGTGCGCCAGAGCGGGCAGCAGTTGAGGTATTGCGGGGTATAGGTGATGCACTCGGTGCAGCCTCCTGCTGTTGCAGGTTATCCCCCAGGCTGTTGGCCTGCCTCGGTATTAGTTCAAATATCTTCTAAAAAATGGGTCAGTCTGACATATCGAGTTGTTGTGTCAGATGCATGACGCGTTGAGTGAAGTCGCTTATCTCAAAGGCTGAGGCGGGGTTGTGCTGTGGCGTCACTTTCACACGTAAAAGTGACGCCAGTGGCAACGCGGAACAAGGCAGATGCTAGCAGATGCCTTGCAGCATAGCGGAGCACAGCCAGTAGCGTTTAATACGCACCAGAGGTTGAGACACAAGGGGTCTATGGTAGTTAATTAGTGTATGAATACTTGCGCGATCTCGGTAGTTGACCTGCGGTAAGGCCGTTGCTCTACGGATGCGTAGCTATTCACTTAGTTGAAAACCAATTACAGTATCTTTTAGCGGTAGTACTGCTTGGTTAGGAAATGTTCGTTATTAGTTATTTCGTCAGTGAGAAGAATACGTTTAGCTCCTATTCAGGTGATATCCATTCTAAAATATTAACGAGATACCGCTATATAGCGTTTCTTTTAGGCTTAAGTAATATTTTGTGGTCACCATTAAGGTGTCAGTTTCAGACCACACTTCGTTCCCTATGACATTGGGTTTATGACCACCCGAAGGCGTTTCTCTCAGGTCATTCGTATCATCCTGATACTGGAAACATTGGGTGCTGTCATCTACAGCGAAGTTACATGGGCAAAATTACGGCAAAAACAGGGTAGCCGCAAGTTATTAGAATCTGTAATAAGGAAGAGTAATGAAAGGGCTGTGAAGGGGTGAGTAATTCTAGTTAGAGTGTCAGGGGAGGTAACATAATCGTTCTGCGCCCCAGTTCATTATGGTCATCTTACTGGTACTACTAAATCAACGGGTTTTTAGCGTATTCAGAACAATTTGATACCTAATTCTTTTATAACAATTAGTTAGATAGACTTTAATCATATTAATATATCTAAACTTGAAGGATTGAAATCACATCTATGTACTTGGCTGCAATGGATTCACTAAAAAACTTACAAATTATATAATTTTGTAATATCCTTTCTTAAAGTATGGTTTTTCATTGAGTAAGTATATAAAATATAGCGAAATTGAAGTTATAACAATATGAAAAATATTCACTTATTTATTTCCCTGCGGCCTGAATAAGTATCAATTATCTATAAACTTAAAGTCGTTGAAAATAGTTTCTTAAGTAAATAATTAGTCATTTATCTGTTTTGTAATCTTCCATCAGTATGATGACCTATCTCCGCTCATTAATCTGATGGTTAATTATATTGGTTTAATTCTGCAACCGATATCTATGAGCAAAGTTTTCAAGTCGCCTTTATGAGGTTGTTATGTGGCATAAAAAAATAATAAAAACAGATAGTTCAGAATGGATCGTAAGAAACAGCCTTTACTGGATGTCATCTTTTTGTCGCTGGAAACTCGAGCAGAATGATGATTATTGGTTGATAACTTTCGATACTTTTAGCGATGAGATTCAGTTTGAGTTTGAGCGGTTATTGAATGATTATTCATTGAGAGAAAAACTTCATGCTCAGACGTATAGGATCAGAAATTCTATTATTGATAACGTATTGAAAAGTATAGATATGAGGCTAACAAAATGAGGATAATGCCATTTAACTTTGAGAGGCTAAGTAATGGCTCATTTTTCATCAGCAATCTGGCTGGCTTCCATCATTTTATCTTAGAAGATGAATTCTCTTATCTAACCAATAATTCAATGACAGGGAACCAGAGTCAGGATGAGGAATTAGAGAGCAAACTTTTCATATGTGATGATAAAGAAGAACTTTTTGCCGCATCAGCGCTGAGCTCAGGTTTTGCTAAACGTCTCATGAGTGATCTGGCAGTAAATCCAATTTTTATGATTGTTCCCACCTTAAGATGCGACCATACCTGTAAGTATTGCCAAGTTAGTCGGGCTGCAGTCGGAGCAAGGGGATATGATCTGGATCCTACTCAGATTCCCCACATAGTAAATGCCATTAAAAAACTATCTTCACCTCCGTACAAGATAGAGGTCCAAGGGGGGGAACCCTTATTGCGTTTTGACCTCGTTAAAGAGATTTATGAGCAGTGTGTTCTGGCTTTAGGGATAGAAAATGTGGAAATGGTTATTGCAACCAGCTTGTCTTTGCTGGATGCATCTGTGATTAAATGGGTGAAAAACAAAAATATAATATTCTCGGTCTCATTAGATGGAGAGGAAGTCATTCATAATAAGAATAGAATTCTTGCTGATAATAACGCTTACTTGAAAGCGATGGGTGGGATTTTATCTATCAAGAATGAGTTAGGAAGCCAAAAAATTTCAACTGTAACTACCGTCACAAAAGAGCTTATTAAAAATCCGACCTCTATCATCGATGCTCATTTGTCTCTTGGACTCAAAGATCTGTTTGTCAGGCCAGTAAGCCCATATGGTTTCGCTCATAGAGAAAAGTTTGCGTTTTCAATGGATGAGTATTTCGAATTTTATTCTTCCTTAATTAATGAAATCGTCAAACATAATGAAAATGGAATTCCAGTTGTTGAACATTCAGCTGCTATCCATTTAAAACGCATCTTTAATCCAGGGTTTAGTGGTTATGCAGATTTAAAATCACCCAGTGGGGTTGTCCTTAATTGTATTCTGTTTAACTACGATGGACGAATATATGGCAGCGACGAAAGTCGTATGCTGCAAAAAGTTAATAATGAGGTTGATTTCAGCGCGGGTGATTTTGGAAGTCCGTCATTTTCAAAAAGTGACTACTATCGCAATACCTTAGCTTCATCATTTAATTTCGCATTACCTGGATGTGATACTTGTGCTTACCAACCTTTCTGTGGCGCTGATCCTTGCCAGAACATCAGTGTTCAGGGCGAACCAGTGGGGGATAGAAGTCGCTCTATATTTTGTCAGTACCATAAAGGGATGTTTCGTTTTCTGATGGATACTCTTGCTGAGAATGGGGCTGCAGCTAGGTTATTAAAAAGGTGGGCTTATGTCTGAGGTACTGAGAAACGATATTTTCCATTTTAGTAGTAAAGTAGTGATACCGATTGGTTTTTATCGGTTATGTAAATCGAAGCCGGTAAACCCACAATTTTTTCTACCTAATTTATTTGTAGGTGCTGACAGTCCAGAAACAACAATACCTCAATATTATTCAGGTGCTATTACCAATAAGAGCCTTACCGCTTCAATAGAAGATGGTGATATTGGCGTTGTGAATAATGGCAATATGCTGCGGGTAATACTGTCTCGTAGGGCAAATCATAATACGGTACTGGTCACTGAGAGGTGCAACAATTTATGTCTATTTTGCTCTCAGCCACCCAAAAATATTAATGATGATTGGTTATTGACTCAATCAGCGTTGGCGATAGCATCATTCAATTTGGATGGTATTGTTGGCGTGAGTGGGGGAGAGCCACTTCTTTATGGTGAGGATTTCCTATCATTTTTGGATTTCATTATTGAAAACTCCCCTGAAACATCATTGCATATTTTGACTAATGGTCGGCGGTTTTCTGATGCCAGTTTTGTGGCAAAGATAAAGCAGCGAAGCGACAAACTGAAAATAACTTTTGGTATTCCTTTATATTCTTCCCGCTATAGAGTTCATGATGAATTAGTTGGAAGCCGTGGGGCATTTAGTGAGACGATTCGTGGTCTGATAAATGCTGGAAATTCTGGAATCAATATTGAATTAAGAATCATACCTACTAATATCAATTATCAAGAGCTACCCCTAATTGTTGAATATGCTAGCCGAGTCTTTTCCAATATCAGTCAAATATCTCTTATGGGCTTAGAATCGATTGGTTGGGCGAGAAAAAACTGGGCTGATATTTTTGTTGGGCATAAGGAATGCGCTATTTCGTTATCAGCAGCAGTTGATACAGCTTATAGAGCAGGAATTCCAGTATCGATTTTCAACTATCCATTATGTCATCTCCCTGAGAAGTTATGGGACATATCGACTCAATCTATTTCCGATTGGAAGAACTTTTATCCAGAGGAATGTAGTAGTTGTAGCAAAAAGCCAGCTTGTGCTGGTTATTTCAGTTCATCAAAAGGGCGTTTTCATCAATCTCCGGAACCAATTTTATGAAGAAATTTAATTTTGCCGCGTTACTTCCTGGTTTTTTAGCGCTGAATAATTCAGTTTGGGCAAGTGAGGGGGTCACAGGATCAAATGATCTCTCAGGGCTAATGCTAAACGAAGATAATTTGGTTCTGGCTCCTTTAAATACAGATATACCATTTTATATTGCGGGCCATCGAAGCCATAGTTCTCATCGTAGCCACAGTTCCCATCGTTCTTCTTCCGGTGGTGGGTATAGCACACCATATTATCCAAAGACTTATGGGACTACTACTCCAACTCCTAACTCCTATCCTTCGACTGGAACATCCAGTTCTAGTTCATCATCTGTCAGGTCGTTAAGTTCAGGTTCAGAAACGAGTAAAACAAGGGCAACCTCAACGAATAATGCAAACTCCTCTGTTGGCAGTATTACTTCGGACCCTGAGAAAAGGCGCAGGTTGATCATGCGAGTTCAGTTCGCCTTATTCGATAAGGGCTACTACGACGGAAATATAGACGGGGTAATGGGACCTTCTACGAGAAGCGCTTTGAGTTCTTATCGTATGGATTATAGCCTGCCAGCATCTGACACACTGGATACTCCATTGCTTAATTCACTTGGTATATTGGCAAGATAATTATTGACGATTTTAGTGAGGGGGTAATATGAGATTACTCCTCTCAATTTATTTAGTAAAAAAAAGCAATGTAATTCAATCAGATATTTAAAATAGATAGGGTCAGCCCCAGGTTGGATTTACGTTGAACGATGCTGCGGGACGAAAGCACCACCAGTATCTGTAGATAAAATGACTTTTATCGGATGTATTTACGTGGCGAACCACAACACCTATTCATCCCCAAGAATCTACATTCCAGTCAAGTCTAGTGACAAATCACGCATACGGTATATAATGGATATAACCGATATATCCATTTGCGCGACGAGGTGAGTGATGCCGAGTAGAGTGAACACCGTGCGGCGTAAAGAATTTCCTTATGAAATTAAGACCCTGAGTGGGAACGAGCTGCATAACTTCAATACGCATGCTGATTCTGAGTATTTGGTCATTGATTTGGGGAATGTTAGAGGCCGTCGATCAGACTTTAATAAAACAATAGAGGTGGCGATGAGTGCGGCAATGAACGCAGTGCTGGCCTCTATGCCTGAACTTGCCTCGGTAGCGAAAAAGAGTAAAGAGGCAAGCCTCCCACCGGTGGTTAAGTCGGTTAACGAGGCTGTTGATGGGGCAGGTAAGCAGGCCCGCGCAGCGCGTAACGCTCAGCGCCGTGAGCAGCTTAATGCCAAGATACTTGCAGATTCCGTATGGCTGACAGCGCGTGAATTGTCAGAAAAAGCGAGTTTCAAAAATACCAATCCCAGCGCAGGGCCGAACCGCTGGAAGTCTACTGGCCGAATTTTTGCACTTCAGCTTAATGGAAAAGACAAATACCCCGAATACGCATTAGATGAAGGGTTCCGCCCGATCCCAGTTGTTAAGCAAGTGATATCCCTGTTAGGTGAAAAGAAAACACCTTGGGGGCTGGCTATATGGTTCGGCTCTGAGAACAGTTGGTTAGGTGGGAAAAAGCCGAAAGATGTGCTGGCAACTATGCCAAAGCAAGTTTTGCTAGCAGCACAGGCTGAAGCAGAGGGAGGGGCTCATGGTTGATCCAGACGACAGGATAGTGCTGATCGTCATTATAATGAAATAAAAGGCTTTTTTTATTCAATGTCCTGTCCACACAACGATCTACATGAAAAACTCGCAAGATTTAGCCTTGTATTTTTGATCTATATAAGGTTTTTCGTGAAATTGATGTGGTAGCCTTTAGTTGAATTTATTCAAATATAAAGGATGATATTTTGAATGGTAAGGTTGATAAAATAGACTTAGCTTTCTCTTTCTTTTTGAAAATGAAGCGTGATGGCATTCTTTTCGAATTAGAAGATGTTCAAGATGCGACAGGATGGGGAAAAGCAACAGTAAAAACATATTTTAGTAAGAAATGGAGCAGTTTTCTAAAGAAAACAGAAAAAGGAATATTCGTAGCACCTCAGTTTGACTATTTCAATATAGGTAGCTTTAGACAACATCACAGTCAAACTGAAGCAGTAAAAACTCATTTTTACCATAGTCTATTAGAGAAAGCTGTTGCGGCAAGTGTCACTGCTATTGAAATTTATAATAAACCTGACTTCAAATTTAGGGAGGAAAGTTTTTCAATCTTAATGATTAATGCTTGGGAACTCCTTTTGAAAGCGCGTTTGGTACAATTAAATGATGATAATCAAGATGCAATTTATCAAAAGAGTAAAGGTGATGTTGTATTGTCACAATCAGGTAATCCTAAAACAATATCCGTAAGTAGAGCTATTTCTTTGTTAGAATCAATAGGTGGGTTAAATAAAATAGTTGCTGACAACATTAGATTGTTAATAGTAATTAGAGATGAGTGTGTTCATTTTATTAGTGATGACAATCAGCTATGCCTTAAGATTCAGGCTATAGGTACTGCCTCATTGAAAAATTTCATGACGTTGGCGATGCAATGGTTTGAATATAACTTCAATAGATTCAATTTTTATTTAATGCCGGTGTCTTTCTATCACCTTACCGATATGTGTAGTTTCAGTATTGATGACAACTCCAGAGCTAATGTATTTAAATTTTTAAACGATGTAGAGCATGAACATGACGACGACGATGATTCTAACTTTAGTATATCCCTAAGGTTAGAGACCAAATTAGTGAAAACATCTAGTGATGAAGCTGTACAGTTCCGAGTAACTGATGATCCTGATGCCCCAGAGCTGCATATAGTGGAAGAGGATGCTTTAAAGAACCATCCTTATACATATATGGATCTATGTGAGCTACTTAAAAATCGTTATACTGATTTCAAACGTAACTCAGAATTTAATAATATAATGCGAAGCTTGAAAACACAGGGGGAAAAATTCTGTAAAGAAAGAAAACTTGACCCTAATAACGTGAAAAGTATTTATAAAACTTTTTATAGTTCAAGAATTGTTGAGGAATTCGATAAACACTATATTAAAAAATAAACCAAGCATGAACTGATTGAATTTTATGGAGAAAGTTCTTATCATCAGACGAACTTTCGTCGATTGATGAAGGCGCAAGTATGGCGGTGGTTTACTATGTATCGGTCATCTGCTTGAGAATATATGGTGGTTGCTACAACAACATACTGTAAATTTTAGAAAAAAACATTAAGTCAGTTCTTATGTGAAACGGCATGTATATATATTATAGTTAAATGTAAATAGGTTTAACGATGAACTTAGTAGGGTTGCTATTATGCTAGAAAGTGTTAATTCGTATTCGCATGATATAATTTTATTTCTTATTACAGGTACTATTTCTTTGCTAGCAAAAAGTATGTACAGTTTATTTGTCTCGAAAGGAAAGGATATTAGCCGATACAATTATGAAGATATCTCTTGGGACAAGAAGGCACATGCAATATCAAGATTCAATACACTTTATTTTAGCAATAATACTATCCTAGAAAAGTTAGAACTTAGATTTATTTCTAATTTTTTAATACACCGTAATGAGGCCCACTTTTGTTATGCATTATTAAAATATATCACACTAAAAAATCTTAATATAAATGATACGCTAAAATTAGCAAGAGAACATAGCGGGCTTATCAGAGTAAATAAAAAAGGCTGTACTGACTTAGTTAGGTGGCGAGCGTTTTTTGGCTTTTTCTTGTTCGTTATTTTTTCTGTAGCATTGGGCGTGCTTCTTCCATTGCAAATATCCTCTCTTTGCAATATATTTATCAACTATCTTACTGAATCAAGAGTTCTAACTTTATTTAAAGTGATAAAGTCATTTTCTTGGTTATTTTCTTTCTTGGCAATTTATATTGCATGTAAAGAAATAATATCTTTCCGTAAATTCACTAAATTGATTAGATATGTGAATCTAGCTATCTTGATGGATGAACTTAGAAAACAATCATCTAAAGGTAAAAATTAGTTCCCTCACTGCTATAGTTCATTACAGTAAGGGACTATAATTATCCGTGTGCTGCTTTCGCAAGTGTCTCGCTGATCCACTGATTGGTGCTTTTCCCTGAAACTTCCGCAGCAATATTGATTGCTGAGTGAATTTCTGGTGGGATGCGTAAGCTAATTTTGCCACTGGCTGGGCGCTGTGGTTCACGGCCTTGCTCGGCGCAATAGCTCAGATAGTCATCTACAGCTTCTTCAAAGGCGATACGCAAATCTGCGACGTTATCTGCATGGAAACCGATCACGTCGCGAATACCGGCAACATGACCAATCAAACATTGATCTTCATCGCTGTACTCAATTTTTGCGGCATAATTTTTGTATGTCATTGTATTCATGGTACCACTCCTACAGCTTCAAGAAATGTTCTGGCATCGCGCACTTGGTAGGCTTTTGCTTCCTTGTCGGGATGTGGCCGATGAAATGAAGCCACTATCTTATTAATTTCAAAGCGAACCCGTGAACCACTCCCTTCTGTAGCTATTGCACCCAATGCTATCAATAGAGATTCAATTTTGCGCCACTCCAAATTTGTTGATGTCGGCGTAGCAAAAATAGTTCGTAGCGTTTTGTAATGCTTAGCGTTTAATTTAATCACATTATTGTCCTTAATTGATGTGGTCCTTGCTCGCTAAAGCGCTAAAAATGATATCACATATTGATATCACTTCAAGCAAATAGTGAAAATAGCGATATTTAACCCAAGATCACTGGGTAAAATTATGTATTTAGTCTGTGAATCGAAGAGGCTGATCAACTTGGTGTGGTACTTATTGAGCCACAGGGTGGCAACGAGCCAGGTAAAATATAACACGTCAGCTCCTTTCGTTGGCCTCAAAAATCCCAATGCTTAAAAGACACAAAACTCTCAAGGGGTCAAAAACGGGGTCTGCCACATTTTGAAGTTTAAAAATAAACCTATATTACAAGGTGTTGTGTTTATTTTACGAGTCCGGCCTTCGGGCCAACGCAAGCGTTGTTCAAAACTGCTTCGCAGTGTTGTCGCGTCCCTGCTCATGACGCCTAAATCCGCCGTCCATGGCGGATTTCCCTTGCTCCATTCTTCACTCGGCGGCTCAAATGTGCTTTTAACATCAAGGTCAAAACCGTGGTTTTGATGTTGAGCGCAATCAGGAATATTGCCGACAAGGATGGAGGGTAGAGTGAGCCGCCAGGGATGGCGGCGAAAAGTGCGCTTGAGCATGGATGCGAATCGCGCTGGCTCGTCAGCCCGAAAGACGCAGGAGGGTTTACCCGCAGGGCAATATTTCGCGCAAGCCGCAGGTGCAGGAGGGCCGGCTAGCCCTCCTGCTCGGTTGAGGCGACTGGGATTAAGTGATAACTAAACGAATATCAACCGAAACAATGATTCGATCTGTATTTATGAGTCGGAGGTTAAGTGAACAGTGAAATTCTAACAACCGAACCTGAGTACCAAATCGACTATCAACCAAAACAATGATCCGGTGATCTATCACCCGCCAACTTCATCAATCTTCTCCCCCTCATTGGAAACCTCGTCCCCCATGGTCGCGCGGCGTAATGTCCCGCCACAGACGGCAATAACCCCCCCCGCCGTTGCGGCGATCATACCAAAGGTCAAGGCGCTGAGCGCCGGGGCCATGACTCTCGCTAACACACCTAACCCCAATGCGCCGAATGATTCACCCGCGACAAACTGCACATTCCATAGGCTGTTCACCCGCCCTAATAAGGCATCCGGTGTATGAGTTTGCACTAAGGTATATTGCAGCAATCCACTGATAGACCCCAGATAGCCATATAACAACAAACCGGGCAGAGCCAGATAGAAATTATTGGTCAGCCCTAATGTCCCGATGGCTAAAAAAGCGGCAATAGAACTGTACATCAGCACCATTCCAGGGCGGCGAACTTGATTGACCCAGCCACTGGTAAAGGCCCCGATTGTCGCCCCCAGTGGCACCACTGAGTACATTAAACCAATCTGTGAAGCCCCGACATGATAGGTATTCTCCGCCAGCGCGGGGAACAAAATACGGATAGCCCCAATCATGCTGACCAATGTCCCCAGCAACACCACGGAGCCAACAACTTTATGCCGCAATACAAACGAAATCCCTGTCGCCAATGCCCGTAATGGGTGTTCATGCTGGCTGGTTGTCGGTTTCATTGAGGGCAGACTCAACAGCGGCAACAGAGTTAACATCGTCCCCACCGCAGCAATCCCGTAGTTCCAACCCACTCCGCCATAAACAATCACCAGGCCGCCAATGGCCGGGGAAATCACCGAGCCAAAACGCACAGTCAGCATGCTTAACCCGCCCGCTGCGGCCAGATTTTCTCGCCCGACCAGTGAGGGCGTTGCCGCCATCAATGCGGTCATACCGAGAGCACCAAAGAACCCATCCCAGGCCGCTAAAACATACAAAACCCACAATGAGGGTGTCACAGAGAACGCATTGATACTTAAGCCAATAAAACCTAAACCACAGGTAAAGCGGGCGAATAAAATCAGTTTACGTCGATCAAGTCTGTCCGCTAATACGCCCCCCAGCAATAAGCCAATAAACATCCCCAGCCCATCCAAGGTGACGGCCAGCCCCACTTGCAAGGTGGATCCGGTCATCATTTGTATCTGCACCGGCACCGCAACCGTGAGCATCCCCAGCCCCAAAATGGAAATAAAACGGGCAAAAAACACCGCTCGAAAATTAGCATTTTCTCTTAACAGGCTGAAATCTAAAAGAATCGGTGATTTTGCCATGATGATTTAATCCTTTAATGTAGGTAACAATGACCTGCCATGGTGACAAACGGACATTAATCTTGCCGGGAAGCGGTTTTAGCCAATGCATTCCCATTGTAAGTCGTGTTAAAATACATGAAATTAATACTAATGATAATCAAAACGATAATAACAATCATTTGTAAATAATCATTTATAAACAATCGGCGTTTGTTAAAAAAGAGTCACAATGTCAGCGACTGATTCCCCAAACCAATCTTTACCAAAACGGCTAAAACCAAGCCCTGTTGTTGCTGAAAACGCACAATCCCGCCGGGGACTTTTGTTTTTACTCAGCATAGTTATATTGATGCTCGTGATGGTTGCCAGCCTGATGCTCGGTGCTAAAGCCATTCCTTTCTCTGTTGTCTGGCAAAGTTTGCTGGGCGAACACAACAATGCCGACAGCGTTTTAATACTGGAATCTCGCCTACCCCGCACCTTGATTGGTGTGCTAGCCGGTGCTGCACTCGGGTTATCCGGCGCAGTGATTCAAGCATTGACCCGCAATCCTTTGGCGGACCCAGGGATTTTGGGCGTCAATGCGGGGGCCAGTTTTGCGGTGGTACTTGGTATCACTGTTTTCGGCGTACATGCCATTCATGGCTATATGATTGCTGCATTTATTGGCGCGATGCTCACGACGCTGGTGGTGTATTGGGTGGGAACACAGGGCAGTGGGCGGGTTAATCCTTTGCGGCTGACCCTCTCCGGCGTGGCCATCGGGGCGGTACTCATGGGGATTTCTACCGGCATATCACTGACACACCCGCAGGTCTACGACCGCGTTCGCTTCTGGCAAGCTGGCTCGCTGGACATCCGCGATATGTCGGTGGTGATGGCGGTCGCGCCCGCCATTCTTCTCGGCTGTGTGATTGCCTTGCTGCTGGCTCGGCCCCTCAATGCTATGCATATGGGGGAGGATTTAGCCGCCGCAATTGGCGCGCGCATTGGTCAAACCCAATTTTGGGCTGTGGTCACTGTGACTTTACTCTGCGGTGCTGCTACTGCGGCAGTTGGCCCGATCGCCTTTGTCGGCCTGATGGTGCCGCATATTGCTCGCTGGATTGTCGGGCCGAATCAATGTTGGATTCTCCCATTCACCTTGGTGATGACTCCAATTTTGTTACTGGTTTCTGATATCGTCGGCCGCTTTCTGGTACCGGGTGAATTGCGGGTTTCCATCGTAACGGCATTTATTGGCGCGCCCTTATTGATCTGGCTGGTACGCCGTAATAAAAGGATGACCGCGTTATGAAACCCGCTACTCCGCCATGGCTATTGGGCCGCCCTGATGGCCCAATCAATCTGCGGATCCAACCCCGTAGCCTGATTGTCGGCAGTTTACTGCTATTGGCCTGTTTATTGACGGGGCTGCTGGCATTAAGGGTCGGGACTTTACCGCTCTCTTCCGGGCAAGTATTTTCAGCCCTATTCGGCCAAGCCAGCGGTGCGGCGGATATTATCGTCAACCAATGGCGGTTGCCCCGCGCCATGATGGCGTTGATTTTCGGTGCTGCGCTAGGGATCAGTGGCGCTATATTTCAGTCATTGGTGCGCAATCCATTAGGTAGCCCAGATATCATCGGCTTTAATGCGGGGGCTTATACCGGTGCACTGGTGGCGATTACCCTGTTCAACGGCAACTATTTTGAGGTTGCCAGTAGCGCGCTGGGGGGAGGGTTGCTGTCTGCCCTCGCGGTGTATTTGTTGGCTTATCGGCAGGGGATTCAGGGTTTTCGGCTGATTATTGTCGGCATCGCCATTGGCGCAATGTTAACGGCATTCAATACCTGGCTGACTATCACGGCGTCATTAGAAGCCGCTATGACCGCCGCGGCGTGGGGGGCCGGTTCGCTTAATGGCCTGACGTGGGCCAAGGGCTTGCCGTCGGTGATATTTATCATTATCGCTACCCTGGTGGCTATGTTACTGAGCCGCCGTATGCCGCTGTTGGAAATGGGCGATGATGCGGCGGGAGCTTTGGGCGTTCCGGTCGAAAGAACCCGTTTGGGCTTGATGGCGATTGGCGTGATTTTGATGGCCGCGGTCACTGCGGCGGCGGGGCCTATTTCCTTTATTGCATTAGCCGCGCCACAGATTGCAAAACGTTTGTTGGGCACATCTTCAGTGACGTTGACCGCGTCTGCGCTGATGGGAGCATTGTTATTGATAGCCGCGGATTTGTGCGCTCAGCACCTATTTTCACCTAATCAATTGCCAGTCGGTGTGGTCACCATCAGCATCGGCGGCTTATACCTTATTTGGCTTTTAATCCGAGAGTCCGGACGATCATGAGTAATGCTAGCTCTGCCACCTTACCTCTGTCGCGCTTGCAGGCCGATGCTCTGACCTTGGGTTATGACGGCAAGATTATCAGCAAGAACCTGAGTGTCGCCATTCCTGATGGTGAGTTTACCGTGATTGTCGGCCCCAATGCCTGTGGCAAATCGACACTGTTACGTGCTTTGAGCCGTTTGCTGAAACCGCAGGCGGGCCAGGTGATTTTAGACGGTAAGAATATTGCCAGCCTTGATACCCGGCATGTTGCGCGCCATTTGGGCTTATTACCGCAAAGCTCGCAAGCTCCGGATGGTATCAGTGTGCTGGATTTAGTGGCGCGAGGCCGCTATCCCCATCAGAAATTGTTGCAGCAATGGACACAAACCGACCGGTTGGCGGTCAGCCATGCCATGGAAGCCACGGGGGTCAGTGAACTGGCGGACAGGTCGGTGGATGCTTTATCCGGCGGGCAACGCCAACGGGTATGGATAGCCATGGTGCTGGCGCAACAAACGCCATTGTTACTGTTAGATGAGCCAACCACCTATTTAGATATTGCCCATCAAATTGATTTGCTTGAGTTATTTAGCAATCTTAATCAGGAACATAACCATACGTTAGTGGCCGTCCTGCATGATCTTAATCATGCTTGCCGCTATGCCACCCATATTATCGCCATGCGCGATGGGCAGATAGTGACGCAAGGTAAACCGCGCGACGTGATCACTGCCGATTTAGTCGAGCAGGTTTTTGGTATGCCCTGTTTAATTATTGATGATCCGGTTTCGCATACGCCGTTGGTGATACCGAAGGGGCGATTTTAGTTTTAATTTTTAAGATATAGATGGGGTTTGTTGATGGTGATCTGGTTCAGTTGTGAACGCCCCCAGATCATCCTCCAAAAACTAACCGGTCTGATAAAACATCAAATAATTAAGGTTTAGCCTTAAACATCCCCTCAATCCGTGCCAATAAATGACTCGCACTGTAATAATCTAACCGGAACGTATCATAGCCCGCGGCATAAACTCGATCATGTTCAATTGCTGGGATATGAGCTAAAAACTTATTATTTTTCAGTGCGTCAATCGCCGGTTGGTCGCCGGAGAATAGCAAAATAGTTTCACCGTTAAGGCCCTCGGCCAATTTCTCGCCACCCAGTTGGATGATATCTTTGCGGTGCCCCATGCTGGTGTTGCCTTTCACCGCATCAGGGACTTCTGCCAGTGTGAAGCCCAATTCCTGTAGTAGTTTTCCCTGTGCTGAATGCTCGGTCCATAAATTGGCAGTGCTGCCCGCCGCTTGATAGACAAACGCTGAAATCGGTTGTGGTGGCAGCGTAATATTCTGCTTTACCTCATTGAGTCGATTAGCGAATTTCTCAATAACTTGCTGTGCGTCAGCTTCATGCCCTGTTGCCTGGCCCAGCACGACGGCTAACTCTTGCCAACTTTTGTCATCATAATTAATGACTAATGTGGGGGCGATAACTGACAGTTGCTCATAGAGCTTCAAGGCCGAATCCCCGCCAGTGGCAGAAATAATAATTAAGTCCGGATTCATTCCAGCGACAGCTTCGGCATTGGGTTCCGTCTGGTACATTGGCACCAGTTTTTTGGCCTGTGCAACATCTGACCATTGTGTAAAGAAACCTTGATGGTCAGCCACTGTGGTGTCAGGCACGGTCGCCCCACTGGCAATCACAGGGGCATTGATAGCCAGCAAAGTCCCGGTAATGGTGATACTGGTGGACACAATCCGTTTGGGGGGATGTGTTAGTACCACCGGGCCTTTGGCCGTTTCTACTGTGCGGGTCCACGTAGCTGTACCCTCATTGCCTGATGATGGTGCTTGCTGATCCGCAGTTTCTTCCGCCGGTTTACAGGCAGACAAGCAGAAAATAAGGCCCAAAAGACCCAATTTAGTCAATATTGACCGCCATTTTTTATACTGAATGTAATTGATATAAAAGGACATAACGGCATTTTCTCTTTCTATTTTAAGCCCCAGTTCTGGGGGGATATATAAATAAGATTCATCAATAACATATTTACATTGATTGACAATATGAATTCTTAGTCGTAATTTACCACGCACGAAAGGGAATGATAGTAATTATTATTACCATTACTATTTGCATTGTGATGGAGGTCTTTGTGCGGTACTTCAACTCTGAAGAACATGGCAGCTCTGAAGAACATGGCAGCTCTGAAGAACACGGCAGCTCTGCAGACATGCCCGTTAATTCGCCGTTTTCAGCTGTATCCTCAACATTTCTATTTACTTCAAAACATCAGAGTATCAAAACCCAGGGTATTTTCGAACGAATTAATCAAGCGGCACAAGGCCGTGCTGACCATGAAAATTCACTGCAATCAGCCCTACAATCGGCGTTCCAACGTGCACGTGATGCTGGACAACAACAGCCTATCATCGTCGGGGCCATACCTTTTGATGCCCGTCAGGCATCGTGCTTATTTATTCCGGAACATTATCAGGTTTGTGACCGCCAAGCTTTGGTGGATGCTGCGTGTGTTAATAGCCGCAGAGCGGTTACTGCCCTCACCAGCCGCAGTTTGCCGGATGAAAATGAGTTCAAACATATTGTGGGGGAGGCTGTTGCTGCTTGTCAGTGCGGTGCAATCCATAAAGTTGTGCTGTCCCGTATTCTGGAAATTGATACAGACATCCCGGTTGATAGCGATCAGGTTATGAATCATTTACTGATCCAAAACAGCACGGCGCATCATTTTCGCGTGCCGCTTGCTGATGGTGGCGTATTACTCGGTGCCAGCCCTGAATTATTGGTGCGTAAACATCTGGCTGGGGTTTATACCAATCCGTTGGCTGGTTCGGCGAAACGGCAAGACGACCCACAACATGATTGGGATATTAGCCAGGCATTACTGGATTCAGAGAAAGACCAATATGAGCATCGGCTGGTTATCGACGAAATTCGCCGCTTATTGACGCCACATTGCTCAAGTCTGCATATCCCTTCACAACCTTCATTGATTAGCACCGCCGCGCTGTGGCACTTATCTTCCGCCATCAGCGGTGAGTTGGAAAACCCACAGATGCGGGTGTTAGAACTGGCGAATCTGTTACACCCAACCCCCGCATTGTGTGGATTACCGACGCAAAAAGCCCGCCAGTTAATTCAACAATTAGAGCCTTTTGAGCGGGGGTTATTCAGCGGAATTGTGGGTTGGTGTGATGAACAGGGCAATGGTGAATGGGCGGTGATTATCCGGTGCGCCACGGTACATCCAACACAAGTGCGGTTATTTGCTGGGGCGGGCATTGTCGCTGCCTCACAACCCGCGCTGGAATGGGCAGAAACTGAAGCCAAATTGGGCACCATGCTCAATGCGATCGCCATCACCCGATCAGGAGTGCCGCTATGAGTATTGAATTTACCCGTTGGCCGCAAGAGTTTGCTCGTCGCTATCGCGAGAAAGGCTATTGGACAGACCAGCCGATGACGGAGATGTTGTCTCGCCAGTGCCAGCAGCGGCCAGAGGCGACGGCCATCATTTGTGGTGAGCGCCATATCAGTTATGCGCAGTTCGAGCAGGCAGCGCAGCAGTTGGCTGTGCGCTTAACCCATCAGGGCATGCGCCGTGGCGATACCGCCTTGGTTCAACTCCCCAATTGTGCTGAATTTTATCTGGTTTACTTTGCACTATTAAAAATCGGTGTTGCGCCCGTCAATGCATTATTCAGTCATAACCGATTGGAGTTAAATGCTTATATTGAACAAATCCAACCGCGCTTACTGATTGCTGATGCCAGCCATAACCTGTTTGCCACAGGGGATTATTGCGCCGAATTACAGAAAAAAACGCCAATGCTGGAATTCCTCATTGTGGCGGGAAATACCGATTACGCTCAGTCGCTGGAGGCCTTGTTGTATAGCGAGAGGGGATTTAATGATCGGGATAATGAAACTGCCGAATTTTATCCCTCTGCGGCTGACGAAGTGGCTTTTTTCCAACTTTCCGGGGGCAGCACGGGGACGCCAAAACTGATCCCCCGCACCCACAATGACTATTACTACAGTGTGCGGGCCAGTGCAGAAATTTGTCAGCTCGACGAGCACACCCGCTATCTCTGCGCTTTACCGGCCGCCCATAATTACCCGCTCAGTTCACCGGGGGCATTAGGGGTGTTTTATGTCGGCGGCTGTGTAGTGTTGGCTCCAGATCCCAGCGCGATGAGTTGCTTCCCGCTGATTAAACGCCACCAAATTACATTCACCTCTTTGGTTCCTCCCGCCGTGGCCCTGTGGCTACAAGCCGCAGAGCATTTTTCCGCTGACCTGGCCAGCTTGCAAGTGTTACAGGTTGGAGGGGCGAAACTCAGTGAGTCTCTGGCTCGCCGTATTCCACAGAGACTGGGCTGCCAGTTGCAGCAGGTGTTGGGGATGGCGGAAGGATTAGTGAATTACACTCGCTTTGGTGACAGCGACCACTTGGTGTTTACCACTCAAGGGCGGCCTATCAGCGAGGATGACGAAATTAAAGTGGTGGATAGTGATGGGATGCCCGTGGCTATCGGAGAGGTTGGTGCACTGGTGACGCGCGGCCCTTATACCTTCCGTGGTTATTACCGCAGTCCAACCCATAATGCCAATGCCTTTGATAAAGAAGGATTTTACCATTCCGGTGATCTGGTACAGATGACTGAAGAGGGCTATTTGCGGGTAGTCGGGCGGGAAAAAGATCAGATTAACCGTGGTGGTGAAAAGATTGCCGCAGAAGAGATTGAAAACCTGCTGGTGGCCCATAACGATATTCTTCACGCGGCATTGGTTTCTATGCCGGACGAAATAATGGGTGAGAAAAGCTGCGCATTTATTGTCGTCACGAATACCGATCTGCGGCCAGTAACTTTGCGTAAATATCTGCGTGAGATGGGGGTGGCTGATTTCAAATTACCCGACCGTTTTGAAATCGTCGCCGGCCTACCTGTTACTCCCGTTGGCAAGATAGATAAAAAGCGGTTGCGTCAGGATATTCAAGACCGCCTTAGTACACTTAGCAAATAAGGATTTTATGATGGCTATTCCGGTTCTTTCTGCTTATGACCTCCCTAAAGTGGGGCAATTTCCTGCGAATAAAGTGAATTGGCAGTTTAACCCCGCCCGTGCCGTGTTACTTATCCATGATATGCAGGACTATTTTGTGAGCTTTTATGGTGAAAATAACCATTTGATACAGAAAGTTATCGCCAATATTGCTGCGTTGAGAAATTACTGTAAACAGCAGGGAATACCCGTTATTTATACTGCTCAGCCTAATCATCAAAGTGCTGAGGATCGCGCGCTGCTTAATGATATGTGGGGCGCAGGTTTGAATAATCATCCGGCTAAACAGCGAGTCGTTTCAGAGCTGACACCGGATACGGATGATGAAGTGCTTGTTAAATGGCGATACAGCGCGTTTTACCGCTCACCATTACGCCAAATCATGGCGGATAAGGGCCGTGATCAGTTGGTTATTTGTGGCATTTATGGCCATATCGGCTGCCTGACGACCGCCACAGATGCTTTTATGCAAGATATTCAGCCATTTATGGTCGCCGATGCTATCGCTGATTTCTCTCTGGAAGATCATTTGATGGCACTTAAGTATGTGGCAACGCGCAGCGGGCGGGTGATATTTACCAGTGAAATTGTCGCTAACGTGAACGAAAATGTGATTATTTTCAGTAAAGAAAAGCTAAAACAGCAATTACTGGCTCTGATTGATGAAAATGCTGATGATTTCGATGAAGACGAAAATCTGATCGATTATGGTCTGAACTCGGTGCATATCATGGCGCTAGCCACACAGTGGCGTCAGGAAGGTATAGAACTGAGTTTTGTCGCGTTAGCCAAGAACCCGAGCTTGAATGGTTGGTGGAAACTGCTGGAGCCACAACTTATTGATCGAGACAAAAATGTGTCATTGGTCGGGGCTGAATAATGGCGACTAATCAGGTTTCGTCCGCGAAAAGTACCTGCGCAATAAACAAAGCGGCGCAGATGGATTTTACTGATAAACGGGTGTGGGTCACTGGGGCAGGGCAGGGTATTGGCTATCAAATTGCCAGCCAGTTTGTCGCGCTGGGTGCAGATGTCGTTGGGTTGGATAAAAGCTTTTCGGCGACACAAAACTTCCCTTTTACCACGGCGTTGCTGGATATTAGCAACCCGCAGCAAGTCGCGTTGGTGTGCCAGCATCTATTGAGCCAGGTTCCGCGTATTGATGTTCTGGTGAATGGTGCCGGGATTCTCCGCATGGCAGAGACTGAGGCGCTGAGTCTCGAAGATTGGCAACAGTGCTTTAATGTGAATGTTTCCGGCGCGTTTTATCTCTTGCGCCAGTTAATCCCACAGTTCAAATGGCAGCGTTTTGGCGCGGTAGTGACTATTGGCTCCAATGCCGCGCATGTGCCGCGCATCCAAATGTCGGCTTATTGTGCTTCTAAAGCAGCATTAACCAGCTTTAGTCATTGCGTTGGATTAGAGTTAGCGGCTTACGGTGTGCGGTGCAATGTGGTCTCCCCCGGCTCTACGGATACCCCGATGCAGCGCGGCATGTGGCACAGTGAAGATGCGCAGCAGCGGACGATTGCCGGTTTTCCACCGCAATATAAATTGGGTATCCCACTGGGGAAAATCGCCACCCCGCAGGAAATTGCCAACACCGTGGTGTTTCTCGCCTCGGATTTAGCCAGCCATATTACTCTGCAAGATATTGTGGTAGACGGCGGCGCGACATTGTCTGCTTGATAGGTATTGTCTGCTTGAGCAGTTATGTTTCATTTCTAAGCGCTTCCTCGTGACACCTCACCGCGATAATTTCTTGTGCGTGGGGTGAGTCGTATCTGGCTATTTACCCTTTCGTATTGCTCTTCATGACGGCACTTGCTGCCGATTTTCACTGTTAATGTTACTTTTCGTGAATAAGATTAAATTTAAACTCATTTAAAATCAGTTGATTGTGTCTTTCTCCATTATCTCTTGTTAAATGTTGTGATTTGAATCGCATTTAATTCCCGACTTATCCCTTAGATTTAACTTTAATAAACATTAAATAACTAAAATTAACATTAATATTAATATGCAACACCAACTGCGGTAGTTGACAGGATTATGGCTGACCTTTGTTCCCTGCAAATAATTATAATATGAGGCTTTATTATGTCTGAATCATCAACCGAACCTTTAGTGATACCAAAGGTATTACCGGAGGAGAATCATGCCTATCGTAAAGCGGCATGGCATATTTTACCTTTATTGATGCTGTGTTATGTCATGGCTTATCTTGATCGGGTGAATGTGGGTTTCGCCAAGTTGCAAATGGCTGATGACTTACAATTCTCCGATGCAGTATATGGTTTTGGTGCCGGTATCTTCTTTATTGCCTACTTCTTCCTGGAAATTCCCAGCAACCTGATGTTGCATCGTGTTGGGGCGCGGCTGTGGATTGCGCGCATCATGATAACGTGGGGCATTATTTCGGCGGGGATGGCTTTCGTCACCACGCCGATGTCATTCTATGTGATGCGTTGTTTGTTGGGGATTGCTGAGGCCGGCTTCTATCCGGGGGTAATCCTGTATATTTCTTATTGGTTCCCGAGTAACCGCCGTGGCCGAATGTATGCCTTATTCGCCACCGCAGTGCCATTATCCGGGGTGATTGGTGCACCGCTATCTGGCTGGATAATGGATGCCTTTAATGGTTTCCATGGTTTTGCTGGCTGGCAATGGATGTTTATTCTGGAAGGTATCCCCTCGATACTCATCGGTATTTTGGTGATTTTTAAACTGACGGACAGGATCGCACATGCCAAATGGCTGACTGTTGAAGAGAAAAAAATCCTACAGACCAATATCGATAATGACACACAGCATCATGTCCATAGCAGCCTGAAAGAGATTTTCCTGCAACCCCGAGTCTGGTTGCTCACCCTTATTTATTTCTGCCTGATTTCCGGTTTTTACACCATTGGTTTTTGGTTGCCGACGCTGATTAAAGACAGCGGAGTGACCAATATCTTGTACATCGGTTTATTGAGCGCCATCCCCTATGCGGCGGCGGCTGTGACCATGGTCGTGGTATCACGCAGTGCCGACCGCTTACGGGAACGGCGCTGGCACTTGGCATTAACTGCGACATTGGGTGGAATTGGGATGATCATCTCCGCCAGCTTCAGTGACAACATCATCATCGCCATGGTGGGGTTAACTATAGGAGCTATGGGGGCATTGAGCACTTTACCACTGTTTTGGAGCTTGCCAACGGCCTTCCTTGGTGGCACCGCTGCCGCCGCAGGTATCGCACTGATTAACTCCTGGGGCAACCTGGGGGGCTTCGTCGCACCTTATATGATGGGGTATCTGAAAGATCTGACGCAAAGTACCACCGTCGGGATGTTGATTATTTCCACCATGTTATTTATTGGTGCAGGGTTAGTCTTTTTAGTTCCAGCTAAAACAGTTAACCGCTAACCGCGCAGATAAAAAGGATATGACAATGAACATAATGGTAACGGGTGCTGCGGGTTTTCTGGGGCGTCGATTAATTGAGCATTTACTGACACTGGAGAGTCTGACGGATAGCCAGGGTCATCAGCACAGTATCAATAAAATCATTGCCTGTGATGTGGTGCCGCTGCGTGGGATAGCGAATGAACGGGTGCAGGTCTCTTGTGGTGATATCGCCGATTCATCATGGCTGGCGAATGTTTTTGACCATCAGATTGGCACCGTTTTCCATCTGGCGGCAATTGTCTCCAGTCAAGCAGAAGAGGAATTTGAACTGGGTATGCGCATCAATTTTGATGCCACCCGTGGGCTGCTGGAGCGGGCGCGTCAATTGGGGCATTGCCCTAAAATCATCATTACCAGTTCAGTAGCTGTATTTGGCGGAGAGTTACCGGCAGTGGTGCCCGATGAGCAGGTTTGGGCGCCGCAAAGTTCCTATGGGACGCAAAAAGCATTGAATGATTTATTGCTGGCAGATTATAGCCGTCGGGGATTCGTGGATGGTCGTAGCTTAAGAATGCCGACTATTGTAGTGCGCCCCGGCAAACCTAATCGCGCCGCTTCTAGCTTTGCCAGTGGCATTATTCGTGAGCCATTACAGGGTATTGCAGTAGTTTGCCCTGTTAGCCCACAAACACCCTTGTGGCTGTTATCGCCGAAAATGGCAATTAATAACCTGATTCATGGTCATCAACTGGATGCCAGTCAGCTTAAGTCTGGGCGAGTGATTAATCTGCCTGGGTTATCTGTTCGTGTGCAACAGATAATTGATACATTACGGCGCATTGCAGGTAATGAAGTGGCCGATCTAATTAGGATTCAGAAAGACCCACTCATTGAGAAAATTGTCAATTCCTGGCCTGGAAATTTCGACGCTCGCTACGCTAAATCATTAGGTTTTTGCAGTGATAGGGATATCAACAGCATCATTAATGATTTTATTCTTGGTGATTTACCCCTGAAAGGGCTGAATAATGAGTTGTAGAGATATTAACTTTATATAATAGAAATAATTACCATTAATAATAGTATGGATAATCCATCGGGTTGTGCGGGATACTTAGCATAATCTGGTGGATTTTTATTGTCAGATACAGATTTTTAGCCATAAAGCCGATATAATAACCCTATTCGTAATTATCTCATTAATAATAAAAATATATTTTCATTAGGCTAAATAATATGGTTTTTTTTCGCGGTGTTTTCTTTTTTTTGCTGATGATTATCTCATCTTCATCTTTCGCTATAAACTGCCAGCGAGCAGCAACACCGGTTGAATACACTGTCTGCGGTGATGAAGATCTTCATTGGCTTGATCAGACACTCAGTGATATTTATCAAGCGATGTTAGTGAAATATGATACTGAAACAGTTTATCAGCAGCGGCAAGTATGGGAGAAATCTCTGAACAGTTGCACCAGTAATAACTGTATCCAGCGTGCTTATTTTCAGGGCATTGCCTCTATGTCAGACATTGATGAAAATTTCGACTGGCGTGGTCAATGGTGGAATATCACCAAAGGTAATGACCGGGGTGGTGTTATCAAGGTAACTCGAGTTACGGAGTGGGGATTCAGTATTGATAGCCATGCCTGGTCGGGTGAAAATACCGGTAACTTTAGAGCTGAGGCCCGTAAAGTTGAAGGGCTGGCTGTGATTGATCTTATTGAAAATACAGCAAATTGTCGGCTGTTACTGATTCCAATAAAAGATGGTTCTATTCAAGTACACAGCAATGGCAGTTGGGGTTGTCGCATCTCGATGCCCAAAGATGTTTTTATTGATGGGCAATATGTCCGAGCTGAAAAAGATCCACGCGAAATATCGACTTTACTTTCCATTGGTATTTTTACTGATGTCGAGAATGATAAGATTTTCCGTGAGTTAGTCGGTGAACATTATGCCCAATTTATTGCTTCAGCCAATGTCTATATCTATAGCCAAGACAGGGATAATCGAGGCGCAAAAGTATTATCTACGTGGGTGCGAGGGGCTGCAAATAAACGAGCGTCGATAATTATGTATAATCGTAGCGGTTTGATGTGGGCCGCATATATTGCACCTGACAAGAATGGAAGCCTGCGAGTTCATTATTTTACTAATGTGCCTGAAGACAAAGATAAAAGACCTAAAACTATTGTCGAATGGCAACAAACCTTTATGGATAACTGATATATCTTGCTGGTGAAGGTCGCCGAAGAGCGGGCGGGGTGCTCTTATTCCGACTCAATTAATTGAGTCAGGGCCTATGATTCGCGACAGGAATTTTAAGTATATAAAAAATGGCCAGGGTGTCGAGCAATGAGTGTCGACACCCTGGCCATTTTTATAATGATAATTAACAATATTTTTATTCTAACGTCCCAATCACGTTCAATGACATATCATCAGGTATTTCGTTATAAGACAATACGTTAAGCCCATTGCAGAATAATCGTGCATAGCGTGCAATCAAGGGGCGTAATTGCGGAGTGACCAATAAAATAGGTTGGTGATTCTCCGCTTTCATTTGTTCTTTAATGATAGGCATATTCTGTTGTAGCTGGGTCAGAATATTTGGGTCGACAGGGAAATTATCCAAGACGATCTTTCCTGCTTGCTGTGCCTGATTGAGTGAGCCAAGCAACATATTCTCCAATGCATTATTAATGGTATAAACCGACAGGTTTTTATCATCGCCATTGATGCTATTGACGATCCCGGTGCGCAACGCGTACCGCACATCGGAGGTCAATAAAAGTGAGTCTTTCGTCACATTGGCACTGTCTAATAATGTGGTTGCGATGGTCACAATATCTTTAAGGGAGACATTTTCGATTAATAATTGCCGATAGACTTTTAATAACTCACTAAAATTAAATGCCGCAGCAAAATCTTCCGCTAGTCGAGGTGACAATGACTCCAGCCGTTGGTGTAATTGTGTTATATCGTCGTAATTAAATAACACTGGCAGGTGTTCCCGTGCCACTTTATTGACATGAGTTGCTACCACACTGGCACAATCGACTATTTGATAGCCAAAGTTTAAGGCATTCGCCTTATTTTGTGGCTCTATCCACACCACCGCCAGGCCATAAGTGGGATCTATCGACAAAACACCATCGACTTCCCCGTATTGTTCCGTAGTTGGAATTGCCATTAGCTTATCAATATAAATTTCACCGCCCGCGACTTTGACGCCATTAACATTAATAGTGTACTGAGAGGGCTTTAAACGAAAATTCTCCCGCACTTTAACTTCGGGCAATATGATTCCGCAGGTTTCCGAGATAATTTGGCGCACACCACGCAGCCGCTGGATTAATGGCCGATCTTTCGCTTCGTCAACCAGTGTCACTAATTTATAACCAAGATTCAGGCCGATAGGTTCTACGACGGGTATATTATCCCAATTAATATTGAGTGAGTTATCTTCTGAAATTGCTTGGTTGAGGGTTGTAAGATCGGGTTCAATATTCGCTTGCTGTATTTTTTTACTTTGCTGCCAAGCGGCGAACAGGAGTAATCCGGTGAAGCTGAGAAAGGCAAGATGGGGCATCCCCGGCACAATGGCGAGAATGAACATCACAAATGCCGCAGCATATAAAATGGTCGGTTTTGCTAATAACTGATCTTTAATTTCATCAGTCATATCACCGCCATCACTCACCCGGGTGACAATAATTGCCGCGGCAGTGGCTAATAACAGTGAAGGAATTTGCGCGACCAAACCATCACCAATGGTCAGTAATACATATTGCTGGAATGACTGGCTGGCACTGAGGTCGTATTTAAAAATTCCGATACAAATGCCGCCGATCACATTGATCACCAGAATCATAATACCGGCGATAGCATCACCACGAACAAACTTGGATGCGCCATCCATTGCCCCGTAGAAGTCGGCTTCGCTGGCAACTTCTTTACGGCGTAGGCGGGCTTGTTCCTGATTGATTAATCCGGCGTTAAGGTCGGCATCAATAGCCATCTGCTTGCCCGGTAGTGCATCTAATGTAAAGCGGGCGGAAACCTCAGAAATTCGCTCGGCACCTTTCGTCACGACGACAAAGTTGATGATCATTAGGATGATAAACACCACGAAACCAACAACAAAGTTACCACCAATGACCACTTGGCCAAAAGCTTCAATCACTTTACCGGCAGCACCAACACCTTCATGACCATTGAGTAACACCACTCGTGTTGACGCCACATTTAATGTTAAGCGCATTAAGGTGGCAATCAGTAATACAGTCGGAAATATTGCAAAATCAAGTGGACGTTTACTGTTTACGCTGACCAATAAAACTAATACAGATAACACAATGTTAAAGGTAAATAAAATATCCAATACAATAGGTGATAGCGGCAAAATGACCATTGCCAACATGCAAAGGATTAATATTGGAACAGTAACATGCATATCTCTTACTATATGAGCAAGATAACTAAACTTATTTTTCATCATGGAATTTCTGCATCTCTTTGGGAATACCAAGGTAAGTATTTAATACCGGTTTATTAGCCAGACCAGATCGCCAAGACTTGACCTGCATTACATAGGTCAATACCTGAGCGATGGCGCGATACAACTGGGCTGGAACCTGTTGATTGACCTTGGTGGTATGGTAAATAGCACGAGCTAAAGGAGGGAATTCAACAATTTCAATATCATTATTCTTAGCCACAGTCCGAATGTATAATGCAATATCATCCTTCCCTTTTGCGATAATATAAGGTGCGCTGGCTTTCTCTGGGGCGTATTTTAATGCTACTGAAAAATGTGTTGGGTTAGTAATAATAACATCAGCATTTGGGACGGTTTTATTAATTTGCCCCATGGCAAACTGCCGTTGTAATTGGCGAACTCTATTTTTAATTTCTGGATTACCATCATTACTTTTGTGTTCTAATTTCACCTCCTGCTTAGTCATTTTCATTTTCTTGGTGAAAAGATATTTGCTAAGTGGAATATCGATCGCGGCAAAAATCACAATAATGGCGATGAAATAAACCAAAATTCCGTGATATAAAATAAATCCTTCAGTGATCGCTTCCTGTAGCGGCAATGCCTGTAAACGCAATAAATCGGCCAGCGAGTTATTGACCATCAGGTATAAGGTATAAAGCACGATGCTGCACTTACCGAGCATCTTCAAGACTTCGGTACCATTACTGGCGGAAAATATCTTTTTAATTCCTGCCAATGGACTGAGTTTTTTAAAGTCAGGGATTAATTTTACCGGTGTGAAATTCCAACCGCCAGGAACTAAGGTTGCCAATATACTGACCAGTGGAATCGGGGCTAGCGTAAGCAAGAACTTGAAAAAGATAAACAGGTTGGTCAGCAGTAATTGTTCCAGTGCTGTGGGGTCATCTATTCTGCCCGCTGTACGGCCAACAGCTAAAAATGACTCACGAATCAACTCTTTGTAATAGGGTAAAAATAGCGTCAGGGTGACTAATGATGTCACTAATCCGGCCGCCATAGTGACATCTTTGGAGCGCGGAATATCCCCTTTCTTTCTCGCTTTGGTCAGTTTACCGCTGGTGGGTTTTTCACTTTTCTCTCCGCTGCTGGATGACATCAGTACACCTTCATCCGTTCGAGCTGCGTCAGGATCTCGTTAGTCAAATTGAGATAATGATCCGGCACATTGATGGCCAGTAGCAGTAGGCACAACAGGCCGAACAACATACCTATTGGAAACCCAAGAGAGAAAAGATTCAAGGTCGGAGAAATGCGGTTCAACAAACCGAAAGAACCTTGCACAATCAGCATGATAAAGGTGGTTGGCAGTGCCAGCAGTGTGGCGGATGACATGATCCAACCTAAGCTTAATGCCAGTGATCGTAAGGAGAAATCATTGATAGCTTCGCCCATCGGCCAACTGATAAAACTTTTATACAGGATAGTGACCAGTAACAAGTGCCCATTCATGGTAAAAAAGATAAGTGTGCTAAAGACAAAAATAATTTGTGAAATAACGGTCGTTGAAGCACCACTGGTTGGGTCATTCATCACCGCCATGCCTAAACCCATATTCATTGATAAAATCTGGCCAGCGGCCTGTAGGGCGGCAAAAGCCAGTTGCAGCATGGAGCCAAATAACCAGCCCCACAGGATTTGTTCGCCAGTCAGCAGCAATGAATTCATCGATAATAACTCACCCAAGATCACCGGCTGGCTGAGCATGGGGGTGATTAAAACCGCCAGCAGCAGCGAGGTGCCAATCTTCGCTTTACGGGGAAAAGCGCGATGCTGGAGAACCGGACAAAAATGAAAAAATGCTAAAATACGCACAAAGGGCAGCCAAAGTGCGAATACCGGCGTGGTGAGTGTTTGAATATCTATTCCCATTGCCTGTTACCCAACCAACTGTGCGGCTTGCTGGAAAATAGCAATGGTGAAGTCACTCAGTTTGGTCATCATCCATTTACCGGCAAAGATCAATACCAGCATGGTCATCACCAAGCGCGGTAGGAAACTGAGGGTTTGCTCATTAATCTGTGTAGTGGCTTGAAAGATACTGACCAATAGCCCGGTTAATAAGCTGGGAATAATGGCAACCACCGAAATGATCAATACCAGATGCAATCCTGCGGCAATAATATCTCCTGCAATATCAGTGGTCATCATGCTATAACCCCTGCACGCTGGCAGTCAGCGTCCCGACAATTAATGTCCAGCCATCGCACAACACAAACAGCATTAATTTAAAGGGTAGCGAAACGATGAGCGGTGACAGCATCATCATCCCCATCGCCATCAAAATACTGGCGACAATCAGGTCGATGACCAGAAAAGGTATGTAAATCATAAAGCCAATCTGGAAAGCAGTTTTCAATTCACTCAGCAGATAAGCGGGAGTCACGACGGTAAGATCTTGCTGTTGCGGCTCGCCACTGACCTGAGCAATATCCATCATCTGATCCAGCGACTTACTGCTGGTTTGTGCCAGCATATAATTCTTGAGGGGGATTTCCGCACGGGCCAGCGCTTGCGGTAAGGTGATTTCATCATTCTGAAAGGGAATGACGGCGTCTTGATGGACTTTAGTCCATACCGGGCGCATCACCAGCAAGGTTAGCGCTAGCGCAATACCGGTCAGCACTTTATTGGGGGGGCTTTGCTGCAATCCCAGCGCCTGGCGTAATATTGCCAGCACGATAATAAAGCGGGTAAAGCAGGTCATCATCAGCATCATGATGGGTAATAGGCCAAGCAGCGTCATCAGAATCAGGATTTCAATCTTGACGTTGTAATCCTGACCGGCAGCAGTTTGTGCCGTGCTAAACAGGGTTATCCCCCCCTCCTGCGCGAGGAGAAGAGGGGAATACAATAATCCGCTAATAACCAGGCCACTGCTGATGATTTTAGCTGTCATAGTTGGCAGGCGGCTCAAGGTCATAAAGCGAGTTCACCCAGGCTTTGGCTATTGAAGCTGATAATACGCAGGCCATATTTCTCATTGACCACCACGACTTCAGCCTGACCGAACATGATGCCATTGATTTTAATATCTAGTGGCTCGCCGGCCAGTTTATCCAACTCAATAACTGAATCATTATTCACTGACATCAATTCAGAAAGTGGAATATCCACCGAGGCGACTTCCAGTGTTAATGTGACAGGAATACGGCTGAACAGCGATATTTTGCGTTGCTGTTCATACTGGCTGTTATCCACGGCGGGCACTGTAGCCGTAGGGGCAGAAAGTGGTACGCTAGCCTCATTCTCTGGTGTTGAGAAATTAAAATCCAGATCATTGTCGAGTTCAATTAATTGGTCAGTCATGGTTCATCTCATTAGTTTTTTCATTAAATTCAGATAAAAATAGTTTGCCGCGACTCTCAGTAACCACAGCACTAAATAAGGGTTTCTTGCCAATAAATACTGGGAACCTTTCAGGTAGAGAAGCAGGGATAATATCGCCCTCTTTTATTGCCATTAGGTCAAATAATGTGAGTTCACTACAGCTTAACTGGCTGGTAAGCTGAATAGGTAATTGGCTTACCAATTGATTAAATTGTGTTGATGACAATGTCTGAGTTTTCTTTTCTTCTTTGATTCCGGTGTGTAATGTATTAAGCAGCCTGTCGACATGAGGGGTGTCAATAAGTAGTGTAAAACCGATATTCTCATAATCCTTTAACAAAAAATCCATATGATAGGACCAATTAACAATAGGTGTGGAATTATTGTTTTTGATCACCAATGGCTCACCGAATACTGGCTGATTAAGAATCAAATCAGCTATTTCTATGCTTAGTTTGTTTTTTAGTCTATCTTCTGTCTGGGTTTTCGGTGTGTTATCCACAATGGAAACTATGTTCTTTTCTTTAGTTAAACCATAGTAGTCATTAAGAATATTAAGCAGTAGAGTGCGGTCGATATCAAAGGCAATATTCCCTATCTGGCTACTGAGTGTTTGAGCATTCTTGTAATGACAATCTGTTTTGAACTTAATATCCTTTAACGTGATATTGATTCGATATTTTCTTAAAAAATAGAGGCTGATTTGCTTTTCAATTACCGCAAAGTAGCCACCCACGATTTTGGGTATTTTATGATAAGGACGCCCAAGTTTATTAATGTCCAGAGTCATTATTTCCGGTAGCGAGTCCCTGTTGTGAACTCTCGCTTTAGCTTTATTTGGCTTCATGCTTTATCCAAAATCATAGTCCGAATAATTTCTCACGATCTCGTCAGTGGTTATAGGGATGAGTGAGTTACTTATGTTTTCGTTAGGATGTTAATTAAACCTTCTATTGAAAATCAATACAATAGTAATTTCTTTATTAATTTATTTCTTTTTTATTTTTGAATTAATTGTTTTTCAGTAACACAATGATTTTAAAGGTTTAATTTTTTTAATTTTTATTTAATTCCTTTATTTTCAATAGTAAATATATAGTCATTACCCAGCAGGATTTTTGTCTGGACTTCTAATGATTGAATAACAATGAAAGGATCTAATATTTTATTTTCTTGAGATTTAATAATGCCTTTTTATGTGTCGTGTTATTAACTGTTGAATGTGATTTGTTGGCTTTGCTGGAGAGTGGATACATTATGATGAATATGGCTATGGATGTGTTATCTAAAAATGAACATGGTTTTGTTGCTAATGCCCCCTCCAGTGTGAGCGTATTCTCTCTTGCACGTCGGGTGGCAGAATTCAATGTGCCAGTATTAATCACTGGAGAGACCGGAACAGGTAAAGAGTGTGTGGCAAAATATATCCATCATAAAGCGATGGGTGAGAACGCGCCCTATGTTGCAGTAAATTGTGCCGCTATCCCCGAGAGTATGCTGGAAGCTATATTATTCGGTTATGAAAAAGGTGCATTTACTGGGGCTGTTGCCAGTGTTGCCGGTAAATTTGAACAAGCCAATGGCGGTACTTTATTATTGGATGAAATTGGCGACATGCCATTAGCCTTGCAAGTTAAGTTATTGCGCGTGTTGCAAGAACAGGAAGTTGAGCGTTTAGGTAGCCATAAACGTATTCCGCTAGATATTCGTATTATTGCCTCTACCAATAAAGATTTGAGTGTTGAGATTGCAGAAGGACGCTTTCGTCAAGATCTCTATTACCGTTTATCAGTAGTACCTATTCATATCTCACCGCTGCGCGAAAGACCTGAAGATATTATGCCGTTGGTAAGTGCATTTTTTAATAAATATCGTAATTTTCTAGATGTGAAAATCAATATTACCCCACAAGCTCAGTATGAGTTAAAGACGTATTACTGGCCAGGTAATGTTCGCGAGTTGGAGAATGTTATCCAACGCGGAATTATTATGAGCAATGATGGATTAATCGACATTTCACACTTAGGTCTGCCTGCAACAAGAAATCTGTCCGTATCAGAGGGACAATTGGCGGGAGATAAATTGGCAGAAAATAAGCCGGTATTCTCTACTGAAAATATTCAATCCAATCATGGCGAAAGTAACATTAAATTACGCGGACGTTTGGCTCAATACCAATATATCGCGGATTTATTGCAAAGACACCAGGGAAATAAATCTAAAACGGCCGCATTTTTAGGTATTACACCGCGCGCCTTGCGCTATCGGTTGGCCAATATGCGCGAAGACGGTATCGATATTGAGTGTTACTCATAAGAGGAAGAACGATGGATAAAGTTGGAGCTATCACTATGCCAAATATGCAATTGCCGATGATAGCGGAAATGCAACAGATGGCGGCTATAGCCAGCAATAGTGTTGAGTTTGGCACTGCATTACCACAACCCGCGGGCAGTAGTTTGTTCGCTCAGGTTAACGAGGTGAATTCCCCTTCATTTTCCCGGGTGCTTAAAGGCGCGATTAATAGCGTGGATAACTTACAACATGTGGCAAGCGATAAACAGACCGCAATGGATATGGGCGTCAGTGATGATTTAACCGGCACGATGCTAGCAAGTCAGAAAGCCAGTGTGGCTTTCTCAGCGATGGTGCAGGTGCGTAATAAGCTTACCACTGCACTCGACGAAGTCATGAATACTGCGCTGTAGGGTAAATCGGTGTTAGATAAAATTAAGCAACAATTGCCCGCCATCAGGTTGGGTAAAAATCAAAAAAGTATTCTCATGGGCGCGGTGGCTATTTTGGTCACCGGTGCGATTATTTTCAGCCTTTGGCGCAGCTCGCAGGGCTATACCGCCTTGTTTGGTTCACAGGAGCATATTCCGGTGACGCAAGTGGTTGAAGTGCTGGACAGCGAGGCGATTGCCTATCGTATTAATCCAGATAATGGCCAAATATTAGTCGCGGAAAACCAACTCGGCAAAGCCCGTATTCTGCTGGCAGCTAAAGGTATTACTGCCACATTGCCGACAGGTTATGAGCTGATGGATCAGGAAACCATGCTCGGCAGTAGCCAGTTTATTCAGAATGTGCGCTACAAACGCAGTCTGGAGGGGGAACTGGCGCAAAGCATCATGGCGCTAACCGCCGTGGATTATGCCCGGGTTCACTTAGGAATGAGTGAGGCCAGTTCTTTTGCCATCAGCAATCGCTCAGAGAGCAGTGCATCGGTCATCTTACGCCTAAAATATGGTCAAACGCTGAAAGCGGAACAGGTGGGGGCCATTGTCCAGTTGGTGGCTGGCAGCATTCCCGGCATGAAAGCGGCTAATGTGCGGGTGGTCGATCAGCACGGTGAGCTGTTGTCAGAAGCCTATCAGGCTAACGACAAGGGAATGACAAATGTGAAAAGTGGTGCCGAATTAGCCCATTATTTACAGAGCACGACCGAGAAGAGTATCGCCAATCTACTTAGCTCCGTGGTCGGTATCAATAACTACCGCATCAGTGTTGCAACCCAACTTGATCTGAGCCGTGTTGAAGAAACGCTGGAACGTTATGGCGCAGAGCCGCGTGTCAGTGATGAGAATATTCAGCAGGAGAACGGCAACGAAGACATGGCGATGGGGATTCCGGGGTCGTTAAGCAATCAGCCCTCCGCTCAGCCGAACAACACCAATGCACCTGCAATGATGAGCCGCAGTCAGGCGCAACGTAAGTATGCCTACGACCGCGATATCCGCCATGTGCGCCATCCGGGTTTTAAGCTGGAAAAAATGACAGTGGCGGTCATTTTGAATAAATCGGCTCCGGCACTGGAGAAATGGACACCAGAACAACTGAATGAATTGAAGCGTTTAATTGAAGATGCTGCCGGTATCGACGTGAAACGGGGTGATTCTCTGACTCTGAATATGCTGGCCTTTACTGCGCCGACAGTGATGGAAGAGTCTGTCATTCCGTGGTGGCAAGATGCGACAACTTTCCGTTGGGCGGAGATCGTGGGTATTGGCTTATTGTCGCTGTTGTTCTTGCTATTCGGTGTGCGGCCATTGATAGCGCGGTTATCACGTCAGGATGATAAGCAGGCTACTTCAGCGATGTCCGAAAACATTGACAGCCTGAATGCGGCAAAGACTGCGGGTGAAAAAGGCACCGCAACAGAAGCGATGTTACCAGCCTCTTCCTTCAAAGAAGATGACAACCTGCCACCGCAAGGCTCTGGCCTGGATATAAAAATCGGTCACTTGCAACAACTGGCTCAGTTAGAAACTGAACGTGTCGCCGAAGTCATTAAACAATGGATTAATAATAATGAACGAATCAAACCTCAATCAGAATGATGATGCGGTGGTGCGTGATGGCGCAACTGCTTCTGCCCCGGTACGCAGCCGTTTAGAGCAGGCAGGGATTTTGCTACTGAGTGTGGGTGAGGAAGCTGCGGCGATGGTGATGCAAAAACTGACGCGCGAGGAAGTGGTGTGTATCAGCCAAACTATGTCTCGCTTGCATGGTGTCAAATTGAACCATGCGCGGCAGGCATTGGATGATTTCTTTGTCGATTACCGTGAACAAAGCGGGATCAACGGCGCTTCCCGCAGTTATCTGCAAGGCATTCTGAGTAAAGCCTTGGGCAGTGATATCTCCAAGAGTGTCATTAATGGCATCTATGGTGATGAAATCCGCCATCGGATGACCCGCTTGCAGTGGGTCGGGACACCGCAACTGGCGGCGTTGATTGAGCAGGAACATCTGCAATTACAGGCGGTATTTTTAGCTTTTCTACCGCCGGATGTCGCCGCCGAGGTCTTGGCCTATCTGGATAAAGGGCGGCAGGACGATGTGCTGTACCGGATTGCCAAGCTCGATGACGTCAACCGCGATGTAGTGGATGAACTGGATCGCCTGATTGAGCGCGGCGTGGCGGTATTGTCAGAGCACGGCTCCAAAGTTTTGGGGATCAAACAAGCGGCGAATATCGTAAACCGCATTCCCGGCAACCAGCAGCAGTTGTTGGAGCAACTGGGAGAACGTGATGAAGAGGTGCTCAATGATCTGAAGGATGAGATGTATGAATTCTTTATCCTCAGCCGCCAAAGTGAGGTCACCTTGCAGCGCTTGATGGATGATATCCCGATGAGTGATTGGGCGATAGCGCTGAAAGGCACTGAACCGGTACTGCGCCAAGCCATTTATGATGTATTGCCAAAGCGCCAGATACAACAGTTGCAAAATGCTACCAATCGGATGGGGGCTGTGCCGGTCAGTCGCGTAGAACATGTACGCAAAGAGATAATGGCACAGGTGCGTGCGCTGGCCGAAGCGGGAGAAATCCAGGTGCAATTGTTTGCTGAACAGACCATGGAGTAAGGCAATGTCGATAAAAAATAGCCTGCGCTTTGGCGGGGCGAAAGTGCGGGTTCATCAGTTCCCGCCATTGCGCCAAATCCGCCAGAATTTACAACCAGACGATACCATGGCACTTGATCCGGCGGCCTATCAAAAACAGCTGATGGAGGGTTTTCAAGAAGGGGTCAGTCAGGGTTTTAATAAAGGGCTGTCTGAGGGGAAAGAGGAGGGATATCAAGAAGGTGTCCGTCTGGGATATGACGACGGGTTGAAAAAAGGGCGGGTAGAAGCGCGACAATCAGAAAGTAACCGATTTAATGAAGCTATCGAGCCATTTACCGGTTATATCGAAAAAATGCATGATTATTTAGGTAGTTATGAAAATCGCCGTCGCGATGAGCTAGTGCAGTTAGTCGAAAAAGTGACGCGTCAGGTGATCCGCTGTGAATTGGCACTGCAACCGGCGCAGTTGCTCGCGTTAGTTGAGGAAGCACTGGCGGCGCAGCCGTCAGTTCCCACGCAACTGAAAGTCTATCTTAACCCCGCCGAGTTGGGCCGCATCAATGATGTTGCGCCAGAAAAGGTTAAACAGTGGGGGCTAATAGCCGATCCGGAGATGGCCAGCGGTGAATGCCGAGTGGTCACCGATACCACGGAAATTGATGTGGGTTGCCAGCATCGTCTGGATCAGTGTGTCGAAGCATTGAAAAGCAGCCTACTGCCGGATCAAGACCATGGGTGAGCTAGCGGCACTTGATAATGCATTGAAATCTATAGATAACATTAACCTGGCTAGAGTGGCTGGCCGCTTAGTACGGGTTAATGGCATTTTGCTGGAGAGTGTCGGTTGCCGTCTGGCGATTGGCCAGCGTTGCCGTGTCGAGAGTGCTGAAGACGTCTTTATTGAGGCACAGGTGGTCGGGTTTGACCGAGAAGTCACTTACTTGATGCCATTCAAGCAACCCGATGGCCTGATGAGTGGTGCGCGGGTATTCCCGTGTGAGCTGGACGGCGAACTGATGGTTGGTGATAGCTGGCTGGGGCGAGTGGTTAATGGCTTGGGTGAGCCGATTGATGGAAAAGGGCCACTTGGTGGTGAGACTCCGCTACAACAGCAATTGCCGCAAATTCACCCGCTTCAGCGCCAGTCCGTCAGCACGCCATTGGATGTCGGGGTCAAAGCCATCAACGGCTTGCTGACTATTGGCAAAGGCCAACGGGTAGGGTTGATGGCGGGCAGTGGTGTCGGTAAAAGTATGCTGCTGGGCATGATGACCCGCTACACCCAGGCGGATGTGGTGGTGGTCGGGCTGATTGGCGAACGTGGCCGAGAAGTGAAGGAGTTTATCGACCACTCATTACAGGCCAGCGGTATGGCAAAATCGGTGGTAATAGCCGCACCGGCAGATGAATCGCCCCTTATGCGCATTAAAGCCACCGAACTGTGCCACTCCGTTGCCACCTATTATCGTGATAAAGGCAAAGACGTGTTACTGCTGGTGGATTCACTCACCCGCTATGCCATGGCGCAGCGAGAAATTGCACTTTCATTGGGGGAGCCTCCGGCGACCAAAGGCTACCCGCCCTCTGCTTTCAGTATTATTCCAAGGTTGGCAGAGAGTGCCGGAAACAGCCACGGCAGCGGCACGATGACCGCTATTTATACTGTGCTGGCAGAAGGTGATGATCAACAAGATCCCATCGTCGATTGCGCCAGGGCAGTATTAGATGGGCACATCGTATTATCGCGTCAATTGGCGGAATCCGGTCACTACCCCGCCATTGATATCGGCCAGTCGATCAGCCGCTGCATGAGCCAGATTTCGCCGCGTGAACAGGTGCAATCGGCCCGTTTACTGAAACAATGCTATGCCGATTATATGGAGATCAAACCCTTGATCCCGCTGGGCGGTTATGTCGCCGGAGCCGATCCGATGGCGGATCGGGCAGTGCAGTATTATCCGGCTATTATCGACTTCCTGCGCCAAGAAGTGGATCAACCCTCGCTCTTACCAGCCACACTGGCGCATCTGAACGCGCTCTATCCACCATCTGATATTCAAACACCTGAGGCCCAATCATGAGTGACAAGCTGATGAATACCCTGCAACAGCTACAGCAATTACGGCAACGGGCGCTTAATCAGACCACCAGTCAATTGGCACAGCAAAAACAGCTGTGCCAGCGTTATCAAAACAATATCAATGCCTTGGCGTCGCTAACCCATTTTGCATTAATGCCCGTGGCTGGGGCGGCTTTGATGAATAATAGCGCCAGTTATAAGCGCAATATTCAGCGCGTTATTGACTGGCAAAAACAGGAGCAGGTGCTGGCAAATATTGAAGTGGGCAAGCTGCAAACGCATTTGCAGCAACAAGCTTGTCGGGAAAAAATCGTGGCGGTGGTATTAGCACAGCAACAGCAGCAGTTTTTGATGGAACGGGGGCGGCGTGAACAAAAAAACACTGATGGCCTGGCCGCGCAATGCTGGCAACGACACCGGGCGGGATAAGGTTATCCGCAATTTGAGCACTCATTTTTGAGTGCTTTTTTATGTTTATTTTTTATTGAAATGTCAGTCACAAGAATAAAGATGTGAAACATTCGCCCTAGCATAATAGCCTATAGCGAATGTTTTTTGGTATGAATATTCCATAAATTCAATATGATAAAAATCAAAAGCAGCCATTGAAAAAGAGTGGGAAACGTGTGGCTCAACCTGCATATAAAAAATCTGCCGGAGTCTCGGTTAATGAAGACAACAGATCCATCTGCATGGTCAGCAGCAGACTATTATGCTGGTTTTGCTGGCGACAGGCATCGGCGCGTAAACGTAAGTCCGCCCATAATGCGCCGGCATGTTCGCGGTAATGTATCGGTAAACTCGAGAGCAGCTGGTGCATACCTTCTTTATGGGCAGGAAATTGTAAATCTTGCATTAGCCGCCGGCGTTCAGTGGCAGATTTATCAATCATATTATACAGTTCCATCAACTGTAGATTGAGTGCCTCCAGAGCTTCAGCATCATGGCCTATCATCAACTCGCGCTGCTTTACCAATAACTTTTCCAAGGCAATATAGCGTTTGCGATCTTCCTGAATCGCGACCAATAACTGCTGAGTGTTCTGCTGCTGACTATTTTTCACCGGCTGCATAGTTTCGTTAACTCCTGTGGAAGTTCAGCATCGCCCTGGCGATATCGGCTGTATTCAGTGTGATTTTATCGGCCTGAATAGCGGCTTTAGCTGTGGCGACGCGTTCGCTATCAACTTCGGGCATTTTTTGTAATTTGGCATGTAACTCACCGGCCGATGCAGCATGTTGTGTGGTGCTCGCAATCGCCCGCACAGGGGCAATAGCTTGAATTATTAAGGCATTTTCTGTTTTGGCGGCTGGCGCGGCAATCATCATTTGCCGCCGCTGTGCATTAATTTCCATATGAAGTCACCTATAGTCAGTTACCGATTATCTCGTGTTATCGTGGAGGAGGCCTCCACAACCTGATAAAGCGTCACAGTATGGTCAAAACTTAACTCACTGCCGTTAGCCCTAACTGCTGGCAATTCCTAGCATTCTGACTCTGGCGATATCATCAACTATGGCGGTCACTGTGCGCTTGCTGCTGAGATTTTTCACTTTAATCAGCTCCCCTTTGCGGCCATTTTTCAGCGCCTCGCCTAACATGCGAGCTTCAATGCCATCTTGCTCGGCAATCATTAATATTTGCTGACCACGGGTCACTAATATCGGCTGCTCCAATTGGGAGGGAATCACGACTTGCAGCCCACGAATACGACGTTTAACCGTTAGTCCGACTATCTCATCGGGGTCGGTAATATAACCCCCCTGCGCCGTCGAAATATTCTTTTTCTTCAATTCAATATCGGCAGGTGCCACTAATTTACCGCGTTCAAGGGTGCTTTTTGCCACCCAAACCGGCAGATAAATATCGGGTTTTACCGTGACCGAGACTTCCCAGCCTGTCGCGTCAGGACAGCTGATGTCATAACGCAAACGCGAGATATCGCGCTGCCCACTGGCGGGCGCCGTCACTCTTACACCACTCTGACACCACTTATATCGGCTCACTTCTGACGGAATAAAAATATTCATTTTTACCGTATAGCCCTGCCAGTTTTTATTTTTGGCGGTTTGGTTAATGTCAGCGCTGGCTGCATGTAATGCCTGTGTATAAATCTGTTTTCGAGCATGAATGTCAGCGCTGTTTGCTGCTGCTGCATACAGTGAAATCAGGCTAACAGACAGCAGGAATAACCGCCGTGGAATGCGGATGAATACGGGACGGATTGAGGGGAAATAGCGCTTCCCATTGAACAAGGAAAATAATAAAAAATCGTACTTAATCATGATGTTATAAACCTGGCACGTTGTTTGCATTAATGTGAGTGTTCGTGAGTGCAAACTCGTGTTTTAACATCAAATTAGGACGTGTTTTGTGGGCATTGATTTTCAGAAAGCATTAGGGGTTCACCCTGCGGCGATGCAGCTTCGACTTACCAGAGCAGAACTGCTATCGGCCAATCTGGCCAATGTGAATACGCCAAATTTTCAGGCTAAAGATATTGATTTTGGCGCTGAAATGCAACGGGCAAAACAAGGGGGCATCGGGATAGCCTCTCCTCAAGTTAAGTACCGGTTGCCCTATCAACCCTCACAGGATGGCAATACGGTGGCATTGAATGTTGAGCAGGCAGAATTTTCAAAAAATGCTCTCGATTATCAAACCAGTTTGTCATTCCTCAATATGAAGTTGGTCGGCCTGAAACAGGCAATTGAAGGGAAATAGGGATGTCTTTTAACAATATTTATCGGATATCAGGTTCGGCCATGACGGCCCAGACCATCAGGCTTAATACCATCGCCAGCAACCTGGCGAATGCAGAGTCACCTGCGGCCTCGGCGGCAGAGGCTTACAAAGCGCGCAGTCCGATATTTTCTGCGATTTATTCACCTCGCAGTGCGGCTAATCCTCGTGGCGTTACTGGGGCGCAAGTACAGGTGTTAGATGTGGTTGAAGTGGGAGAGGCGGTACAGCGGTATGAACCTAATCACCCGCTGGCTAACCCGCAAGGTTATGTCTTTTATCCGGCAGTCAATGTGGTGTCCGAAATGGCTGACATGATGTCGGCATCACGCAGCTTTGAGACCAATGTTGAAGTTCTCAACAGCGTCAAAAGCATGCAGCAAAGTGTATTAAAGCTCGGAGAGCGCTAATCATGAATATTAATGAAAGCAGCAGGTTGTCAAAAAACAGTCATAGCTCTCAGATAGCGGAGAGTGAGTTACCCAAAGGTGAAGAACTGAATAACCAGTTCATGAAGTTATTGGTGGCGCAGATTCAGAATCAGGACCCCCTGAACCCCATGGATGGCACTGAGTTTGTCAGCCAAATGGCGCAGCTTTCACAGGTTCAATCCACCGAAAACATGGCCAAGATGTTGCAGAGCAACACTGTGCAGATGGAGAGAGTACAGGCAATGGCGACCGCCAATATGGTGGGGCAGCAGGTGATGGTGGAAAGTGATGAAGTTGAGTTGGGGACACAAATCCAAAATGGGCGGCTGACATTAGAACATGCCGCATCACCGTTGGTGATTCACTTGGTTGATGGTCTGGGGCAGGAGCATCAAATTAGTTTGGGTCAGCAAGCGGCGGGCAGTGTCAATTTCACCATCGATCCGGCCAAGCACAACCTTAAACCTGGCAACTACAAACTCAGTGCGGTCAGTAGCAGTGGGGAAGAATTCATTCCGTTGGAATTAGCCGGTGCTGTTAACAATGTGCGTATTCCACAACATGGCGGCGCAGCGCAATTAAATGTTGCCGGTATTGGCAATGTGCCTTACCACAAAATCAAACAGTTTGGTGCTTAACGCCATTTTCCAATAACCCATTATTTTACAAGAGAATTATTTTATGAGTTTTAGTATTGCCAATACCGGCCTGAGCGCGGTGACTGAACAGTTGAACAGCATCAGTAACAATATCACCAACTCCGGCACCAAAGGTTTTAAGTCGAGCCGAACTGAGTTTGCCTCTATGTATGCTCAATCGCAGCCATTAGGGGTCGGGGTCAGCGGAACCTCGCAAAGTATCAAAAAAGAAGGCTCGATTGATCGAACGGGTAACGCGATGGATTTGGCGATTTCAGGTAGCGGCTTTTTTGTGGTGAAAAACAACAATGGTGAGGATGCATACACTCGTGCCGGGATGTTCACCACGGATAATAATGGTGTATTGGTCAATGCTAGCGGCATGAAATTGCAAGGTTATCCCGCTGATGCTGCCGGTAATGTACAAACCGGTATCATCGGTGATTTGAAGATAAGCACCACTGGCTTGCCCGCTAAAGCGACCAGCAAACTGGACTTTATGGCTAACTTGCCCGCCAGTGACACTCCTCCCGCCAACACGACGTTCACTCCGAGTGATAAAGATTCGTACAACTATATGTCCACGTCGACAGCTTATGACTCCTTGGGCCGTGAACATTTAGTAACGCAATATTTTGTTAAAAGCGCCAATCCGGGCGAGTGGAAAGTGCATTACGGCGTTGACGGGACTACTCTTCTGGCAACGTCGCCAGCACCGCTGCAAAATACGCTAACATTCAATACCTCAGGGGTATTGACTGCGGGTAACAGCCAAACCATTACAGGGCCTTACTCCGCAGCTGGCGCGGAAAATTACAATATTACTCTTGATTACACCGGTACCACTCAGTTCCAATCTGAATTTCTTCCTACCCTGAATAAAGGCAATGGCTACACGGCGGGCACTAAAAATGGTGAGCGCATTGAAAGTGATGGCTCGGTATACGCCACTTTTAGTAATGGTGAGCGGATGCTGCAAGGCAAATTGGCATTAGCAAATTTTGCCAATCCTAATGGGTTAGCTGCGCAGAATGGCACCACTTGGAGTGTCACTGGCAAGTCGGGTGGACCACTCTTAGGTGCGCCCGGTACCGGGTTGTTAGGTGGCATCGAAGTGGGTGCTTTGGAATCCTCCAACGTCGATTTAACCGCTGAATTGGTCGGTTTGATGACCGCGCAACGTAATTACCAGGCGAATACCAAAATCATCAGCACCAATGACAGCATGATGAATGCACTGTTCCAGGTGCTGTAATGGACAAACTTCTCTATACCGCCGTCAGCGGGGCCAACCGCAGCCTGACACAACAACAGATTCATGCCAATAACTTGGCTAACGTCAACACGCAGGGGTTCCGTGCTGATCTGGAACGCGCGACGGCGACACAGGTGCCGGGCGGCGGTTATAACAGCCGTGTAGCGGTGCTCAGCCAAAATGCTGGTGTAGATATGAGCGCGGGCAGTTTGCAAGAAACTGGTCGTGAATTGGATATCGCTATTAAAGACCGTGGGTTGATTGCGGTGCTCAGTGGTGGCCGCGAGGTTTACACCCGTAATGGCCAGATGGATATTGGCCCAGACGGCGATTTAACCATCAATGGCTTGCCAGTATTAGGCGATGGCGGCCCTATTGTATTGCCGCCTTACTCGTCGGTGTCGGTCGCTGATGACGGCACTATTGCCATTATCCCGCAAGACGGCGGTATCAAGACACCGGCGGAAGTTGATCGCATCAAGCTGGTGGATATTCCCGCTAATCAATTGAGCAAAAATAACCGTGGCTTATTGGTCAACCGCCGTGGTGCCGCCGCACGAGACGAGAATGTCCAACTAGTGAGTAAGCATTTGGAAAGCAGCAATATTTCCGCTATCAGCGAAATGACCGCCAGTATTTCCCTCAGCCGTCAGTTTGAAGCGCAAATCAAAATGATGAAAGTGGCGGAAGAGCTGGCGCAATCCGGTAATCGGATCATCCGTGGCAGCTAATACCGCTTTCAGCACAACGTTATTCCATGGATCGTTATTTCATTGATATAGAAATTAGGGAGCAGTCATTATGAATTCAGCTTTATGGGTCAGTAAAACCGGTTTGGCAGCACAAGATGCTAAAATGAACGCCATTTCGAACAACCTGGCTAACGTGAATACCGACGGTTTTAAACGCGATCGTGTGGTGTTTGAAGATCTGTTCTACCAGAACCAGCGCACCCCCGGCGCACCATTGGATCAAAACAATGCGACACCGAACGGCATTCAGTTTGGTAGCGGCGTCAAAGTGGTGGGGACACAAAAGCAATTTACCGTTGGCAATATTAAGGTCACCAACAGTGATTTTGATGTAGCCATTGTGGGCCAAGGATTTTTCCAGGTTGAAACTTCCGATGGCGGCATTGCTTACACCCGTGCTGGTAATTTTTCCCTCAATGCTGATGGGGTACTGACCAATGCGCAAGGTATGCCATTGGTACCACAAATAGAGATGCCAGCAGGTGCCAGAGATCTGGCGATCGCCAAAGATGGCACGGTAAGCGCCCGCATCGGGGGAGAGGCAGAATTCGCTGAACTGGGGCAAATCACCTTGGTCAATTTTGTCAATCCGGCCGGTTTGGAAGCGGTGGGCGGAAATATTTATAAAGAAACCGTTGCCAGCGGTACCGCAACGGAAGGTGTTGCAGGGGAAGAGTCCTTTGGCGCACTGGCGCATAAATCACTGGAAGGCTCCAATGTGCAAGTGGTCGAAGAAATGGTCGACATGATAACCGTACAGCGAGCTTATGAGATGAACGCCAAAATGGTCTCTGCTGCCGACGACATGCTGAAGTTTGTCACTCAGAAGCTGTAATTGGCCGTCGCCTCCGTTGAAAAGTGAATGATGCATGAAAAGGTTTTTATTATTAACACCATTGATGCTGGCGTTGAGCGGTTGTGAAACTCCAGCGCTGCTGGTGCAGAAAGACGATGCTGCTTTTGCACCGCCGGCCAATTTGATCCAGCCGACCACGGTTAAAGAAGGTGGTGGGCTGTTCCAGCCCGCGTACAACTGGTCACTATTGCAGGACCGGCGTGCGTATCGGATCGGTGACATTCTGACGGTCAAGTTGGATGAATCCACTCAATCCAGTAAGCAGGCTAAAACTAACTTTGGCAAAAAAAACGACATGAGCTTGGGTATCCCCGAGATCTTGGGGAAAAAGCTGAACAAGCTGGGGGGATCGATATCCGGCAAGCGTGATTTTGACGGCAGTGCCAATTCGGCGCAGCAGAATATGTTACGTGGCTCGATTACGGTCGCGGTACATCAGGTATTGCCGAATGGAGTATTGGTTATCCGTGGCGAAAAGTGGCTGACTCTCAATCAAGGCGATGAATATATGCGCGTGACCGGATTAGTCCGGGCCGATGATGTTGAGCGGGATAATTCAGTCTCTTCTCAGCGAATCGCCAATGCGCGTATTTCCTACGCTGGCCGCGGCGCGCTTAGTGATGCTAACTCCGCCGGTTGGTTAACGCGCTTCTTTAACCACCCATTATTTCCTATCTAACCAGGAATCAATATGTTACGACGTTATTTTGTGCTGATTGGGTTGTGGTGTGCTCTGCCCGCCGCGATAGCACAACCACTGGGATCACTGGTGGATATTCAAGGGGTGCGTGGCAACCAGCTGGTGGGCTACAGCCTGGTGGTGGGGCTTGACGGCTCTGGCGATAAAAACCAGGTGAAATTTACCGGCCAATCAATGGCTAACATGCTGCGCCAGTTTGGTGTGCAACTGCCAGAAAAAATGGATCCCAAGGTGAAGAACGTGGCGGCGGTAGCGATCAGCGCCACCCTGCCACCGGGTTATGCGCGCGGCCAATCTATTGATATCACCGTATCGTCTATTGGTGATGCCAAAAGCTTGCGCGGCGGTACTTTGCTATTAACCCAATTGCGCGGTGCCGATGGCGAAATTTATGCATTAGCACAGGGCAACGTGATTGTGGGAGGGATGAAAGCTGAAGCGAATAGTGGTTCCAGCGTGACGGTCAATACCGCCACAGTGGGGCGCATCCCCAATGGAGGCAGTATTGAGCGCGAAATTCCGAGTGATTTCCAAAGCAATAGCCAGGTAGTGCTTAACCTGAAACGGCCGAGTTTTAAGTCAGCCAACAATGTGGCATTGGCACTGAACCGTGCTTTTGGCTCTAACACCGCGGTGGCGCAAAGTGCCACTAACGTGATGGTCAATGCACCACAAGATGCGGGGGCACGGGTGGCCTTTATGTCTTTGTTGGAAGATGTGCAAATCAATGCCGGTAAGCAGTCGCCACGGGTGGTTTTCAATGCCCGAACCGGGACTGTGGTCATTGGCGAAGGTGTCAGGGTGCACTCTGCCGCCGTTTCGCACGGTAATCTGACGGTTAGTATCCGTGAGAAGAAAAATGTCAGCCAACCTAATGTGCTTGGCGGGGGGAAAACCGTCACTACGCCAGAAAGTGACATTGAAGTGACCAAAGGACGCAATCAAATGGTTATCGTCCCTACGGGGACTCGGTTGCGCAGTATCGTTAACACCATCAATAGTTTAGGGGCTTCGCCTGATGACATCATGGCTATTTTACAAGCTTTGCATGAAGCCGGTGCACTGGATGCCGAACTGGTCGTAATTTAAGGATGGCAGATGATTGACGCAATAAGTAAATCAGCCCCGGTGGTGCCGGGGAGCTTTACCGGCGAACTCCTGCCACAGGATCTTGAGCAGGCCGCAGTGCAGTTTGAGGCGGTATTTATGCGTACCTTACTGGCACAAATGCGCAAAGCAGCTGAAGCATTGGCTGCCGACGACGACCCGTTTAACAGTAAACAACAGCGCATGATGCGGGATTTTTACGATGACAAACTGGCGTCCACTTTGGCCTCGCAGCGCAGTAGTGGTATCGCTCATTTACTGATTCAGCAGTTAGGTGGGAAATAGCGCGGCTGATTACCCCCTGGGTCATTGGCGCTACAGGGGGCAGCTATTCATATTTAAGTTTGGCCGCTGATTGACCGCTTTTTGCTACTAACGTGTATCTGTTATTTAATTGATTACAGCAGGGAATATCATGAATTTTACCAAAATTGCACAAACTGGCTTACAGGCGGCTCAAGCCGGTCTCTCTGCGGCTGCAATGAACTTATCTAATGTGAATACGCCGGGTTATAGCCGCCAGCGAGCTGAACAAAGTGCGGTTAGCACCGGCGGAAATAATGCTTACAGCGCCGGTAATGGGGTTAATGTCGATGCTTTTAAACGTTTATCTGAACAGTATTTGGTGAGCGAAGGGTGGAAAGCGAGTAGTAATCATCAATATTTTAGCGCCTCTCAAAATGCTCTTAGCAAACTGGAGCATTCACTGGGTGATAAAGAAACTGGTTTAGCGGCGGGGATGCGAGCATTCTTTAATAGTCTGTCATTAGGATCAAATAACCCGTCTTCACCTGCTTATCGTGAACAAGTGGTGAATGAAGCTAAATCGCTGGCGCTGAATTTTAATTATTTTCATCAATCTGCTCAGGAGCAGAAACAGGTTATTGCTACTCAGAGAACCGCGATAATTAGCCAAGTTAATGGGTTAACCCAGAGTATTAACGAATATAACCAAAAAATTGTAAAGCTGGGTTCTGATGGGACCAATACTAACGTATTACAAGATCAGCGCGATCAACTCGTCAATAAATTAAGCGAAATGGTAGATATTAACGTAACCAAAGGGGCTGATGGTGGTTATAATATCTCGATGAAAAACGGTTTGCCCTTAATTAATGGGCAGACAGTAGCCACATTAGCGTTAAATACTGGCAGTGCACAGCCACAGATTGATATCCATTTTGCTGGTAATAGTACGAAAATAAATATGTCTTGCGGTGCTAGCCTCGGTTCTATTAATAATTATGAGCAAGGTTTGTTAAAAGAGACTGAAAGTATTGTACAAGGAATGGCGCAGTTATTAACCACAGAGGTTAATACCCAGTTAGCTGCTGGCTATGATTTAGGGGGGGTGGCAGGTAGTGCATTATTTTCATTTGATGCTTCCAATCCGGCTGGAATGTTATCTGTTACTGATATTAAACCAAGCGAATTAGGTTTTTCGGATAATGCCACTAATGTGGGAAATGCGACTAACCTACATGCATTATTAGCATTGAAAGATAAATCAATCACTATTTCTGGTATCGGACAAACCAGTTTTTCAGATGCCAATACGGCATTGGTTGGAAAAGTTGCCTTTGCCAGTAGTGATAATAAGCAGTCAATTACACAGACTAAAAATGTACTGAATAGCGTGATATTAAATCGCGATAGCTTAAGTGGTGTGGATAGCGATGAAGAAGGAAACAATATTTTAGAGTACAGCAAAGCGTATCGGGCAAATATGAAAGTAATTTCTATCGGTGAGCAGCTTTTCTCTGACTTTCTGGCGCTAATGCGCTGAATATAAAAATATTGACTTAAAATAGGGATAAGTAATGAGAGTCACTAATGCAAGTCTGTCCAGAATAATGATGGACAGTATGGTAAATCGTACGGTTGAATATGCAAAACTAAATGAGCAGCTAACCAGCGGTAAGCGGGTTAATAAAATATCAGATGATCCTGTTGCCAGTATGCAATTGGTTCAATTAGAAAACTCAAAATCAGATGTCAGCCAATATAAAACTAATGTTTTCCGTTTGTCCGGGAATTATTCTGTACAAAAAGCAAGCTTGAATTCTTTAGATAAACAATTGCTGGTGGTGCGTGATAAAATGTTGGCCGCCAAAAATGGTAATCATTCTGCAACAGAGTCTGCGACATTTGGCCGTGAAATAAATTTGTTACTTGATGGGATGATGTCTGATCTCAATACTAAAAACTCCGAAGGGAATTATTTATTTTCTGGGACTAAAAGTAATATTAAGCCTATTGAGTATGACAGCACAACGCAAAAATATACTTTCAATGGTAACAATGAGCGACGCGATGCAGTAGTGGGTAATGGTATAACCTTACAAGAAAATACTGATCTGAGTAGCTCACTTTCAACGTCTGCGAATGATTTAGAGATATTGACTAATTTGAAAAAGTTGGCCAATAAAATGATTGATTCGAGTATTACACCGGCTACTTATAACCAGGAAATTAGCACTAATCTGACGGCCATCGAAACTGCGGCTAAAAAGATTGGCGGTATGTTAACTGAGTTAGGCGCTAAAAAAAATCGTCTTGAACACCTGTCTAATCTTCATGATGACGTGGAAATTGTGAATGCTAATCTGGAAAATGATTTGGCGGGAATTGACATATTTCAGGTTAATGCTGCTATGCAAAGTAATTTTTTATCAACAAAAATTGCCCATAGTATGCAAGCAAAAATAAGTCAGTTATCCCTTTTTAACTATATTTAGGCTAGGAATTTATGCAGGTAAGATCCTCCAGTGTTAGTCCCGGCGTTACCGCTGGGCTAGCGGTTAATAAACGCATTGGCGTTGAACAATCTCAGCAGATAAAGCCGCTAAAGCCGCGGGTCACACCGGCTGCTTTTCCAGAGTCTGGCTACCTTTCGACAGAACCTTTGCGTTACAACGTGCAACTTAATAGCCAATTAACCAGTTTGCAGCAGGCGGATCACTATTTATTAGCGACTGAACGTCAATTGTCAGAGCTTCAACAGGCTATTAGTCATAATCCTAAGGCGATTAAGCAGCAGTCGCTGAAATTATTATCCTGGTTGGAACAAAGAGAAATTGCCTCAGGTGATACAATTGATCGACAGCTCAATATATCCTTAGAAGAAAGCCCAAAAGTTAATTTTACCTTTAAGCAGGCCAATAAGCTGTTGCTGGCGTCAGAGGATGAGACTTTGTTGTTTTCATTAGCCGATGCTGCCAATAGTGTTGTAGCGGTCAAACTTATTGGGCAAAGTTCAGCTAAACACAAAATACTGCAACTCAATAAAGGGTTAGGGCGCTTGGGTATTCACGGTAAACTTGATAATGACGGCCAATTGGCATTCCAGACTGATGAGAAACACTGGCAACGATTAAGCCAGAATTTGACTGTGCGCGGAGAAAGTTCGCATTATCCAGCAGACAAATTCCAATCTGTTGAATTACAGGCCGAGAGTGTATTGGCGGATAAGGTAAAAGAGATTATCGGTCAGCCGTTTATAGCTAAAGAATACATTGAAGATCTACAACAGACATTAACACATATTACTGGCGAATTGCGCCAACTGAATAAATTCAAGAATAATGCTCGTGAACGGGTGGCAGGAATGGCCGGTATTATCCAACCTAACAGTGCAATATCTATTGCGGAGCGATTGGCACACAAACAATTTTCCGAGCGCCCATCTTATGCAACACTATCACATAGTGGTCAAGGCTATCTTCATAGTGCCATTGTCAAAAACTTATTTGTAAAATAATTTTTATTTAACAATAGTAGCCAACATACATGCGGCTTAAAGTATGACGGATATAGGGGAAATTAATCTTTCCCCTTTGTCATATTACTTTCATCCAGAAATATTCCACTCAATCCGTAAAGCAATGGCTGACCGGCTACTGTCATCGGTGTCATAAAAATATTGTTATGGGTCATATAGTCCATAAAACCATCAATCATGCGCCCTGATGTGGGGTTGTTATAGAATATCGGCGTATATTTGAAATTCACTTGTTGGTTCTTCGCCGCTTCTACGGTGAATTTCCCCTTAAAAATAAATCTATTATCATTGGGGTTGGTGATTGTACTGATCACTGCGCCATGGGTTGATGTAATACGGACATCGTAGATCTCTTTTTTATGGGATAACAGATCATAGAACCCCATTTGCATCTCACTATGAGGATTGATGGAGATATCATCAATATGGGTAAGCGCCAATGCAGTAAATGACACACCACACATCAGCAAAATAGGGCTAATTTTAGCAGGCAGGTATTTCATTTATTTTTCTCTCTGTTTCATCATAGATAACGTTATTCAACAAATTGTCGTCTTGCCGCCAATGGTAAATCGTCATATTAAGCTGTTTTTTATCACATTGCGTTTCAACTGAAATAGTGTAATCCAGCCGCCGCAGGGATATATGGTAATAAATAGTCAAATGTGCATTTTTAATTTTAAGGTCTTTATCGATTCTATACAGCGTATCTTTTAGCCGGATATACAGATTGTCGGCATTTTGCTTATCAAAACGGCTGTCATCAATCTGAAACATCCTGATATTGCTATAAGTTCCTTGCTCTTGTTCTGTTGCTTGATAAGTTGCGGCACTCTGCCCTTGAAAGGTTAAATAGAGTGCTATGCAGCAGCCAATAGTGATAATCGCCAGTAAACCGAATAGCTTTTTAGTTTTTTTTGCTGTTCCGGGGGGCTGGGTAGAATTTGTTGTCAGTATTGCAATCGGAGGGGAAACCAGTGGTAACTCGGTGGCAACTTTTTCTGGTGATTCGCTATCTGTACTTAAGAGTTGATGATGAGATAAACCGGCACCCTCTGCTGATGAATTATTCATTTCTTGCGGCGTTTCACGATTTTCTGCCACAGTCTTAAGTAAGGTTTGATCGGCATTCTCGGAAAGATTGTGATTAACCATTAATGGGTCATCAGCGATTTCAACATCACTTAACGCGGGGAGGGCTTCATCTTCTTCAATAATTTCACAGTAAGTTGCGTCTAATAAATAACCGATTTTAGGGATGGTTTGAATAATACGCTGCTGCTTTTTATCATCCCCCAAGGCGACACGCAAAGTGTGGACGGCATTCGGTAAACTATTATTGCCAATAACCCGGCGTTTCCAGACTAAATTGGTCAGTTCATCCCGCGAGAGAATTTGCCCGGAATGTTGCAGTAGCACACTTAGCAGCTTAACTTGATATTCGCCCAGGCGCTTTTGCTCACCGGTTTCCTGATGACTGATAAAACCGGATGAGAGGTCAATAGACCATTTATTAACAATATATTGGCACTTTTTCATTTTAATGTTCGCAGGAATAATCTGAGGAAGCAGATGACCATTATAAAGTTAAGGTTATTTGGTCATTAACGATAAATAGCATACCAAAATCTACCTAGAGTAAAAATTTTTATCCGTATAGTACTGATCTCAATTAAAATATTTGTGTAGGATGCTGCCGTACTATCAAATTTATTATCTTAACCCCCCGATTAAACTGGAGCGCATCATATAAAATTACGTGTTTATGAGCAAGACAAACAAAATGAGGCAATATCGGAATTGTAGCGAATTGAATAATTTAATGACCAATATTGAATAAATAGTCATAAAAAAAGGATATTAATTTAATTTTAAAATTAATAGTGTCGTCTAATCTGCGCGTGTCAATATTAGCCTTTTACCTTGCCAATATAATTTCATTTCACTATTTTATCTTTTTTAATTTCATATTTAATTTTACAGGTGACGGTGACGCTTTTCTCAGATACCGGCAGGGAGCTAATAGGTAGCTCTCGCCAAATAGAGAAAATTATCATGGGAATCACCGTACGCGACCAATCACAAGCTTTTATCGCCGCGAAAGCACTGAACAGATCACAGAGCATGTACAACCAGTCTACCAGCCAATTGTCCACTGGCCTGCGTATTTTGAGTGCTAAAGATGATGCGGCGGGTTCACAAATTGCTGCTGGCCTGAATGCGGCTATCACTGGCCAGAATGTGGCACTGCGTAACAACTCACAAAGCTCTGCGATGCTGGAAGCGGCTAACGGCGCACTGGCCGGTTCCGACGGTATCCTGAACCGTATGAAAGAATTGGCAACCCAGGCAGCGAACGCCACCAATGGTGCTCAAGACCGTGCCGCACTGAATGCAGAATTTAAGTCACTGGGCGAAGAATTGAAGTCTACGCTAGAGAAATCTACTTTTGGTGACGGCACCCTGTTTGCCAGCGGTGGTAAATTAGATGGCAAACTGACCTTCCAGACCGGTGCCAGCGCTACTGATGTGATCGAAATTGATCTTTCAGCAGGCGTGAAAGGTTTGATGGAGACCGTAGCCGGTAAAGCGACAGTCGCGAATTCGGCAGGTACAGTTACAGAGAAAGCACTCGACGGTTTTGAGAAAGCTCTTGCTACTGCGACAGGAAAAGTACGGCCACATAAAAATGATATGGACATAGCGGCAGCAGAATATAAGAAAAAATTTGATGCTGAACTGGTTAAAGCGCTTGCGACTGCGCTCGGTACTGGTACTGCACTTCCGACTGCTGCGCAAACCAAAGCGGCAGAAGCTGCCGCTCACACGGCAATTGCGTCGGAAGAGACATCGCTTACACATACTACCGAATCTGAAGCACATTTTGCTGGTTTGTCACCCGTAGTAGTTGTCACTGCTGGTAGCAAGGTGACGATGAAGGATTTTAAAGAATATCAAGCGTTTGCAGAAAGTGAAATTAATAAGGAGGTTTCTAAGGCTGAATTTGATCTGAAAAACTTTAAGGAGACTGACCCTAACTATCGCGCCGGTGGGATTGAATCCCTTAAGTTGGATACTCTGGATGATGCCCAAGAAGCCATTACTACGCTAACCAAAGCCATTGGTAGCTACAGTTCAGTCACCGCATCACTGGCGGCAGGGATTAACCGTCTGGGTTATTCCAGCGACAACCTGACCAATATGCGTGATGGCAATATGGCTGCTAAAGATTCCATTATGAATGCGGATGCTGTTGCCGCTTCGACTGCACAAAACACCGCAATGTTGCTGATGCAAAGCGGGATTAAAGCACTGTCAAAAAATACCCAAATGGGTCAGATGGTTGCACAGTTGTTCTAATCATTTTTGCTCCTCAAAAATACCGCTGCTATGGCGGTATTTTTTTGGCCGCAATTTGCTTCCTCTTGAGGATAGTAAGGAAGAAACCCTTCCTTGATGAAAATAATATCCATATAAATCAATTAAATAAATGTTGGCACGACTATTGCTAAACTGTAGGTAGTTGAGGGTATTAACCGCTCTATCCTGAAGTGGGTTGCATAAAACAAATTATCGGGGAAACGCAAATGGGAATTGATGTAGATGCATTGAGCAAACAGGTTACCCAAGGTCTGTTCGCCAAAAGAAAAGAAAAACAGCATAAGCTGGAGCAGCAATTAAAAACGCAGCAAGCGGCATTGGATAAACAAAAATCGGGCTTAAGTACTTTTCGTGATGCATTAAAGGATTTAAGTAAAGTCGAAGAAGGTTTACTGAAAAATAAAGCCAGCACCAGCATTAAAGAAGTGGCCACCATTAGTGCCAATGAAAAAGCGCTCAAAGGCAGTTATTCGTTTTTTGTGGAGAAACTGGCCAGCGCCCATCAACTGGCCTATACCGGCCTGACCGATGACAAGGTTAAAACTGAGCAGAGCCCACTGGAGTTAACCGTCAATGGTAAATCTTTTAGTGTTGCACTGAAGGACGTTGATACCCTGGCAGATTTGGCTCATGCCATTAGTCATGCGAATGATAACCCCGGTGTCACCGCCTCGGTGGTGCGCAGTAATGGTCAGCAGATATTATTACTGACCAGTGATAAAAGCGGTGCCGCGAATAAAATAGAATTTGACGGCTCTCGCCCGGCTATTTTTAGCACCGCAAACCAACAAGAACTTTCCCTCGCCGAGGATTCCGTAGTTTATATCGGCGACCCATCGAAAGGTCTGAAAATAGAAAGTAGCAGTAACACCTTGGATAAAGTCATTGATGGTGTGACCCTTGAGCTGGTTAAAGTGCAAAAGGTGGGTGACCCCCTGCTGGAAGTGAAAATTGAAGTCGAACCGGCGCAAACAGAAACGCAAATCAAGAAATTTATCGATGCTTTTAATGGCGCTAAATCTGCCGTCAGTTCAAATAATAATAGCGATTCATTATCCACCGCGTTAAAGCAAAATTTAAATAGCCTGGTCGGCAAACTCTATGGCGGCAAAACCCTTGGCATGATTGGGGTGTCATTTGACCGTAATGGTGATTTGAAGTTAGACAGCAAAAAATTAACAGAAGTACTGAAGACCTCACCAACACTAATAACTGACTTGATGAGCGGCCCCGATGGACTAATTAATAAGCTGGATAAAGCGTTAGACCCTTATTTAAATGCCAGTGACGGTTCGTTAAAAGTGCGTTCAGAGATGTTGGCAATGCGCAAAACATCACTGGAAAGAACCAAGGAAGGGTTAGAAAACAGTTATGCGCGAGCATTAAAAACCAATCTACTCAAATTTAATCGCTTGAATGAAATGATGGATAAGATGCAAAGCACCATGGATATGTTTGATCAGCAGGCGAGATTTTAATGTTATTGGATCAGAACTTTCATGATTATCAGTCAGCGGATATTGGTATCCAAACGGCAGCAGCCACATCACAGCAATTAGTATTAATTATGTTCAATGGCTTAATGGACGAGTTAGTTCGGGCCAGAGGACATATTGCAGCTAAACGTTATGAGCATAAGGCCAAAAGCATTAATAAATGTATTGATGTATTAAATGCACTGACCGGTTCATTGGATTTTACTCATGGCGGGGAACTCGCCAAGAGTACGGCCAGCTTATATAGCCACTGCGTTTATCGGTTATATGACGCCAGCATAAAAATGTCCTTGGAATATATTGATGAAGTGGAAAAGATATTAGTCACTCTGCGTTCAGGCTGGGAAGCAAACAAGGAGAGCTAATGAATGATTTATTGTTAATTAATGAGTGTATCGCCACCTTAGACTTGGCGATTGGGCAACAAGATTGGGAGCAAATAGAGGCCGTAGATAGCCGAGTTATTCAGTGGTTGGCACAACGGTCTGAGAATTCGTTCTCACTGGAACAGCAATCGGCGATGCAGTGCTTAAAGGAAATGTATCAACGGGCATATGAATGCTGTGGTCTGCAAAAGCATCAGTTAAAGGATGAAATAGCCCGCCAGAGAGCAGCACAAGTGGGCATCACCGCCTACGCCACCATGGCGATTTCCGCTTATGAAGATATGGCACAACAAGAGGAGACAAGGTGATTACATTAACCGGCTTTGCTCAGGCGGGTAGCCAACTGGCAGCGGATGTAGGGAATGCTCCCATTGCGGGCAATGCAGAAGAGGGCGGTACTGATCATTTGGTAGGTTTTGATGAGGTATTGTCACAAGCATGGGTACCCCATCAACCGATTTCGTTACGGCCGTCAGTAGTGATGGATTTGATCACGAAATTTGATAGCAATTTGAGAGCGGATGATGCGGCTATGCTGTCGCCGACTGATGAACAGAACCAGCAATTGCTTGATGTATTGCTGCAATTTCATGGGCAGAACTTGCCGGTACAAACTGCACCACTGGCGGTTATTACACCTTTTGGACCTGCGGCTGATAGCCAACAGATAACTGATCAACTTGCAGCAGATAAATCATCACCACTGATGAATCTGCTGAAATTGATTAGCCCACGATTGGATATTACGGCTCAACCGGCAGTGCCAGTAGGGGAAAGTTTGCTTCTTAATCGGATTATGCCAGAGGGAATCAGTGCGGTTATCCCCACAATTCTGAGTCATATTACTAATAACAGTGCTGAAGTGGCCGCTCCTCGGGTGGAGAGTCAACTGACATTAGTGGCTAACCAGAAAGAGTGGCCGCAACAGTTACATAATGCGCTCGGTGAGCGCCTGCAAATGCAGATTGAGGATAAAGTACGACATGCCACTATTCGGTTAGATCCACCGCATATGGGTAAAATTGATATATCAGTGCATATGGAAGGAGGAAAATTACAGGTTCATATTAATGCAAGTCAGGGGGATGTTTATCGGGCATTGCAGCAGAGCTGCGCCGAGTTACGGCAAACATTAACTGGGCAAAATAGTGCTGCTGTAGAGGTACAGATATCGGCGAACAGTCAGCAACAGCAACGACAGCAGCAGAACCAGAACCAGCCGCCGCATACCGATATTTTGGCAGCAGGTCATATTGAGGTTCAAACGAACATGAGTGCCGACGATGGTACGCTCCTCATCACCGTATAAAGGATTATAAATGAACACCCAGAAAAAAACATTTTCAATGAAAGTGTGGGGCTTGTTATTGTTAATTGCATTGGTTGCCGTGGCAGTAATATATCATGATGTCATTTGGGAAAAATTAAACAATAAACCCATTGCTATCAGTAAATCGTTTATACGTGGTAATAAATCAGTTCAATTTGTTGAGATTAAGAACATGATTATCACGCTAAAAGATATCAAAGCCGAGCGCTACCTACAGCTGGAATTAGGTGTGGCAACGGGGGATGATAATGATATTAAGAAAGTTATCGCAATGGTGCCAGTCATTCAATCGGCTACAGTGAACTTACTTTCTCATATGGATTATCAAGCCGTGCGTAATACCTCTATTGTCGATTTACGTCGCCAGTTGATGAATGAATATAAAAAAGACTTTGAAAAATTAAATGCGCCAATGCCATTTGATGATGTGGTGATTAGCCGAATGGTCTTCCAATAATCAATATGGCAATAATAGATACTAATGATAATTTAGCACTGACTCCTGCAGAGGAAGGGAAATATCTGGAAGCGTATTTGCCGCTGGTAAAACGTATTGTCAGACAACTTTCATTTCAGGCCGACAGTGTTATCAGCAAGGAGGATATGCAGCAAATTGCATTGATGGGGCTATTAGAGGCATTACGCCGCTATGGTCACCCTGATGGGCAATTTGCTGCCTATGCTGTCCATCGAATTCGTGGTGCGGTGCTGGATCAATTGCGAGAACATGACTGGCGGCCGCGCCGGTTAAGGCAAAAAACGCACAAGACTAATGAGGCAATACGACAATTGGCCAAGCGATTGGGCCATGAACCGAGCTTTGAGGAAATAGCGGCCGAGCTGCAACTAACAGCGGAGGAATATCAAGAATACCTGCTTTTGGAAAGTGCCAGCGGCATGGAGAGTTTGGACGAAATACTGTCATTAGACACGCCGACTGATGCGTTACAGAGCAGAGAGTTAGAAGAAAGTATTATTATTGAAGATAATCTGAACCATGCTATTGCGTCACTTGAGAAGCGAGAGCAAATGATTCTGCATCTTTATTATCAACAAGAAATGAGTATGAAAGAGATTGCTCAGGTCTTAGATCTCACTGAAGCACGAATTTGTCAGCTAAATAAAAAACTAGTTCAAAAAATTAAATCATTTTTTTAAATTATCGAGGGTGTTATGCAGAAATTATTTGGTCTGCTGGTCATTATGATCTGTGTGATTGGCGGCTATATTATGTCAGGCGGAATATTATCTTCCTTCTGGCAGCCTGGGGAAATTATTATTATTTTTGGTTCCGGAATTGGTGCCATGATATTGGCGAATCCAGGTTATGTATTAAAAGAAATGTGGTATCAAATTGTTGCAGTAACACGCAAAAGTGAATATACCGCTGAGTTTCAGAAACAATTATTAATGCTGCTCTATGAATTGTTGGAAATGGTCGACGAAGGGGGATTGAAACGTCTTGATGAACATATTGAAGTTCCGGCGAATAGCCCGTTATTCCAGCGCTATCCGCTTATTTTACATGATCATCATTTAGTGACTTTTATCTCCGATAATTTCCGCTTAATGGCGATGGGGAAAATTAACCAATACGAACTGGAAGGAATCTTACAGCAGGAGTTATCCGCCGTAGAAGATGAACTGCTGGTTCCCTCACGTTCCTTTCACCGCACCGCAGAAGCCATGCCCGGCTTTGGTATTTGTGCTGCGGTATTAGGCATTATTATCACCATGCAGTCGATTGATGGTTCGATTGCATTGATTGGTATCAAAGTGGCGGCGGCTTTGATTGGCACCTTCCTCGGGGTGTTTATCTGTTATTGCCTGATGGACCCGATGGCTAATGCCATGGAGCAAGAGATGAAAAAGAAGCTGGCATTCTTTGAATGTGTGCGCATAGTGCTGGTCAGTCATGTGGCGGGTAAACCTTCGTTATTGGCGGTAGATGCAGGTCGCAAGATGCTGCCATTAGACAGCAAACCCACTTTTGCCACCTTGGATTCCTGGATTAACAAGTTGATGATGGCAGGCGCGTAATGAGAAGTCATGCCAGAGACGGGCAAACCACCATAATTAGACGCGCGGCCAGAAAAAAACACAGTAGCGGGCATTCTGGCGCATGGAAAGTGGCTTTTGCCGACTTTACCTTAGCGATGATGGCGCTGTTTATGGTGCTATGGATTGTCGGGGTGGTATCGGAGGAAGAGCGGCAAGAAATTGTCGCGCAACTGAATGGGCAAACCATCTTTTCGCAGCAATCCTTTATTTCTATTCCCTCTAAAAGCAAAAGTGGCGGCGGCAAGTTCTCTAACAGCATTGATGGCAAGGAACAAGCGAAAGAAACCAAAAGCAATTTGGCCGTCGAAGTGCCGGAGCCCGAACTGTCTTTGGAAGATGTGGTGGATAAATCACGTAAAGAAATGGAAGAGTTATCCCGCATCATTATGCAAATTACTTCCGCCTACGATGCGCAATCTAACTTGCAAATGGAAGTGGTGCCACAAGGGCTGCGTATTTTGATTCAGGATGATAAACAGCGCGATATGTTCCAGCGCAGCAGTGCGGTATTGACCCCATTCTTTGGCCGGTTACTGGCAGAGTTAGCTCCGGCATTTAATGAGATGGACAATAAAATCATTATTACCGGCCATACCGATGCTTCCCGCTATCGTGATCAAGTGATGTACAACAACTGGAATCTGTCTGGTGAGCGGGCGTTGATGGCCCATAAGGCATTAGTAAAAGGTGGGTTAACTGAGGGGCGAGTATTGCAAATTAATGCCATGGCAGATCAGATGCTACTGGACCCGGCAGAACCCCTTGCGGCAAGAAACCGCCGTATTGAAATTATGGTATTAACCAAAACGGCTTCAGACACCTTATATCAATTCTTTGGCAACCACGGAGAGAATGTAGTGAAGCCTGCAGCAAAGAAAGCGGGCTAGTTATGTTCTTTTTTCACCGTCCAGCTTCCCCTCGAGCTTTTAGGGCTGGGCGGTGTTTTTTACATTATGCCGTCATGCCACAAGCTGCATGTGTTTGCTATCAAGCCCTTCCATGGGCCTCGCCCCTTCACGGCGGCTGTAATTTGCTTACAGTGCTAAATGTTAATAAAAGCTGCACCCAAACATAGCGTTTGGGCGGCAAAAATTAGCGCGGTGTGACAGTGACAGTATTACCATGGGTTGCAATGGTGACTCGTTGCCCCGGCTGGAACTGAGTCACGCCTTGGGCCTGAACAACCAGGAAGGTGGTTCCGTTATCACGGCGAACTTCCAATTCAACTCCGCTACTGCGGTTCATCATGCTCTGCACTTGTTGGCCGACAACACCACCGGCAACAGCACCTGCGGCAGTGCCGAGACGCCGACCTGTTCCGCCACCTATCGTATTACCGAGAAAGCCACCGACAACAGCCCCACCGACAGCACCGGCGACGTTATTCCCATCACCGCCCTGAATAGTCACCGGGCGCACAGAAACCAGAGTACCGTAAGTGACGGTTTGGGCCTGTCCAGCCTGAGAGCTGCTGAACGTATCGCCCGAAAGGGTGTTATTATTTGCGCAACCACTGAGTGTGGCGACGGCGATAGCAACAACAATGAATGGTTTTATCATATAGACCCCTTTTAGCGCATAACCGGTTGAATATTGACCGACAAATGAATCATAGCACGAGTTATTTACCAAAAGTTTGATTTATATACAAAAGATGCAATTAATTCACATTGGTCGTTTTTTAAACATTATGCTGGGCTGATCCATTTTGTAACATTAATGTTTGCCGATTTAGAGGGGGAAAAAATAACTTTAAACCCTTAAAATTAATGAAATTGATAAAAATCTTATTGTTATCTGACTTAATAATGATAAGTTTTTTTTTGCAGTATTATTCATTATTAATTGTGCTTTATGGTTTATATTTACGTCTTTTTTTGTTTCGTTTTTATATGATGTGAAATTTTCATTTTTAGTTAACTAACTAAAATAACTGATATTTAATTAAAGTTACTGGGATTGGTTTCATTGTTGGGTTAATGATATTCAATTCCATCTGCATTCACCAAACCTCCTCCTGACAGATTTTCTATTTCGTGGCAAATGAAATGTTTTGCTGAAACGGTTTTAGTTCACAGATATTTCCCTCGCATTAATTCAATCAATTTCCATTGATAGAGATCAACTTAATTAAAGTTACAGAGTTACAAACTATTAACAGAAAACCATGTTTTTTATAAGGGTATGCCCGTCATCAATATCGGGTATGTAAACAATAGAATAATAATGACAGGGGAAAAAAACATGCTTTCCCAGCATGGCGTTAACCGTCGTGATTTTATGAAGCTTTGTGCCGCATTGGCGGCCACCATGGGGCTCAGCAGCAAGGCTGCCGCTGAAATTGCCAGCACCGTCAGTTCCCCCCAGCGCCCGCCGGTTATCTGGATTGGTGCTCAGGAATGTACTGGCTGTACCGAATCACTGTTACGTTCCACTCACCCGACCATTGAAAACCTGCTGTTGAGTGTTATTTCAATGGAGTATCACGAAGTGCTCTCTGCGGCATTTGGTGAGCAAGCGGAGGAGAATAAACATCGGGCCATCGAACAGTACAAAGGGAAATATGTGCTGGTGGTGGATGGGTCGATTCCACTGAAAGACGGTGGGATTTACTGCATGGTGGCGGGTAAACCTATTGTCGAGCATATCCGCGAAGCCGCGGAACATGCGGCGGCCATAATTGCCATTGGTTCGTGCTCCGCTTGGGGGGGCGTTCCCGCGACGGGGGGCAACCCGACCGGTGCGGTGAGTTTGCAAGCGGCGCTGCCGGGCAAAACCGTGATTAATATTCCTGGCTGCCCGCCTAATCCTCATAACTTCCTGGCGACAGTGGCCCATATCATTACTTTCGGGCGGCCGCCCGCACTGGATAGCAAAAATCGCCCGACTTTTGCTTATGGCCGTTTAATCCATGAAAACTGCGAGCGCCGTCCACACTTCGATGCTGGCCGTTTTGCCCGTCAATTTGGCGACGAAGGGCATCGTCAAGGTTTTTGCCTTTATCACCTGGGTTGCAAAGGGCCGGAAACCTACGGCAACTGCCCGACACTGGAATTCTGCGATGTTGGCGGTGGCATCTGGCCGGTTGGTATTGGGCACCCTTGCTATGGCTGTAATGAGGAGGGAATCGGGTTTACTAAAGGTATTGCCCAATTGGCGAATATCGAGAACCCAACACCGCGTGCTGAGAAACCGCTGATTAATAACCCTGAGGGCGGCGAAATTTCGACCACCGCCACGGCATTGCTGGGCGGCGTGGTGGGGTTGGTCGCCGGTGTTAGCCTGATGACAGTGCGTGAACTGGGGCGGCAACAGAAACAGCGCCGCAAAGATGACGATCACTCATCGCGGGAGGAATAGCCGTGAACCGACGTCACTTTTTCAAATTAGCGTCCGGCGGTGTGCTGTTGGCGGGGCTTTCGCCCAGCACCCAAGCCGAGGTGCAAAATCGGCCGCCGATCCCCGGTGCGCTGAGCATGTTGTATGACTCGACATTATGTGTTGGCTGTCAGGCCTGTGTGAGCAAATGCCAGCAGGTCAATCATAGTGAATTATTTGATCACGGTAAAAGCTATGCCAGCGGTGACGCCCTTTGGGCGGATAATGATAAACTCAGCCCCTATACCAACAATATTATTCAGGTCTGGACTAGCGGCGCGGGAATTCATAAAGATCAATTGGAAGACGGCTACGCCTATATCAAAAAGCAATGCATGCATTGTGTTGATCCGAATTGTGTTTCTGTTTGTCCGGTCAGTGCGCTGCGCAAAGATGCCAAAACCGGCATTGTTCACTATAACCCGGATGTCTGCACTGGCTGCCGCTACTGCATGGTCGGGTGCCCGTTCAATGTGCCGAAATACGATTATCACAATCCCTTTGGCAAGATTCATAAATGTGAATTATGCAATCAGAAAGGTGTCGAGCGGCTGGATAAAGGCGGCTTACCCGGCTGTGTCGAGGTGTGCCCGACCGGTGCGGTGATCTTCGGCACTCGTGAAGAATTGCTGTCAGAAGCACAACGTCGGCTGACTCTCAAACCGGGCGAAAACACCCTTTTCCCACGGCAAACACTCAGCGCCAATGACACCTACGAACATCCGGTCGCTCATTATGACCACCATGTTTACGGTGAGAAAGAGGGGGGCGGCACCCAGGTATTGGTGCTGACGGGGATTCCGGCCGAGAAACTGGATTTGCCGCCGTTGGCAGACTTGGCGACCGGCGCGCGCTCTGAGCATGTCCAGCACACCCTGTACAAGGGCATGATCTTGCCACTGGCGGTGTTGGCCGGTGTCACTGCTTTGGTGCATCGCAATACCCGCGATGAGCGCAAAGACCATGATACTGACCCGCACGATAAAAAGGACGGCCAAGATGACGATGCATAAATCCAGCCCATTGGGTGGGCGGCTGGTCAGTTGGCCGGTGATGCTGTTAGCGCCTTTTGTGGTGCTGTGCGCGCTGTTGATTGTCAAACGTTTGGTACTCGGGCTGGGGTCAGTCAGTGATTTGAATGGCGGCTTCCCATGGGGCATCTGGATTGCTTTCGACTTACTGGTCGGCACCGGGTTGGCCTGTGGTGGCTGGGCATTGGCGTGGGCAGTTTATGTGTTCAATCGGGGGGAATATCACCCGCTGGTGCGCCCGGCGCTGCTCGCCAGTTTGTTTGGTTACGCGCTCGGTGGCCTTTCCATCACCATCGACGTGGGCCGCTATTGGAACTTGCCTTACTTCTTTATTCCCGGCCATTTCAATGTCAACTCGGTGCTATTCGAAACCGCCGTCTGTATGACCATTTACATCGGCGTGATGGCGGTAGAGTTTGCCCCGGCGCTGTTTGAGCGGCTGGGCTGGAAAATCTCACTTAAGCGGCTGAACAAAGTGATGTTTTTTGTCATCGCGCTCGGTGCGTTGCTGCCGACCATGCACCAGTCTTCCATGGGTTCATTGATGATAGCCGCCGGGGCTAAGATTCATCCGCTGTGGCAAAGTTATGAAATGTTGCCGCTGTTCTCCCTGCTAACCGCCGCCATTTTGGGTTTCTCGATTGTTATTTTCGAAGGCTCTTTGGTACAGGCCGGACTGCGCGGGCGCGGGGCAAATGAAGCGCCATTGTTCACGCGATTAACCACCATTATCGACGTGTTCTTGCTGCTGTTTATTCTACTGCGTCTCGGTGAAGTTATCGTGCGCCATAAGACAGAATATCTGTGGCACTTTGACCGCTATGCCATTGCTTTCTGGGCTGAAATTGTCCTGATGGCTTTGCCGCTACTGATTTTCCGTATTCGGCGGGCCAGAGAAGACAGCCGATTACTGTTTATCGGCGCGCTGTGCATGATCGGCGGCGGGGCGCTATGGCGGCTTAATTACTCGTTGTTGGCCTTTAACCCCGGCGGCGGCTACAACTACTTCCCCACCACCAGTGAAATCCTGATCTCCATCGGCTTCGTCGCCATTGAGGTCTGCGCCTACATTTTATTGATTCGGCTGTTGCCGGTGCTTCCTGCTCACGGCCAGTTACATAAGAATAATCAGACAGAGGTAAAGCATGAGCCAACGCATCACCATTGATCCCGTCACCCGCATTGAGGGGCACCTGCGGATCGACTGCGAAATTGAGGACGGCAAGGTCATTAAAGCCTGGTCCTCCGGCACCATGTGGCGTGGCATGGAAGAAATTTTACAAGGTAATGATCCGCGCGATGCCTGGATGATTGTGCAGCGCATTTGCGGCGTATGCACCACTATTCACGCCATTGCTTCGGTACGGGCGGTGGAAAATGCATTAGGGATGGAAGTGCCGGTTAATGCTCAGCATATCCGCAATTTGATTCTGGCCGCGCACAGTATTCATGACCATATTGTTCATTTTTATCAACTATCTGCGTTGGATTGGGTGGATGTGACCTCGGCGCTGCAAGCCTCACCACAAAAGGCGGCAGCCATGCTGAGTGGCTTGTCCAGTTGGCCGTTGAACAGCGCGGAAGAATTCACCCGTGTGCAGCAGAAAATCAAAGATTTGGTCGCCAGCGGGCAGTTAGGTATTTTTGCTAATGGCTACTGGGGCCATCCGGCGATGGCATTGCCGCCAGAGGTCAATCTGATTGCGGTGGCGCATTATCTGCAAGCACTGGAATGCCAGCGCGATGCCAACCGCATTGTGGCGGTGCTCGGCGGAAAAACGCCGCATATTCAGAACCTTGCTGTGGGGGGTGTTGCCAACCCAATCAATCTGGATATGCCCAGTGTGCTCAATCTGGAGCGCCTAATGTTGGTGAAATCCTTTATTGACCGGCTGGGCAGCTTTATTGAGCAGGTTTATAAGGTCGATACCGCGGTGATCGCCGCCCACTATCCGGGTTGGCTCAATCTGGGCAAAGGGGCGGATGACTACCTCAGCGTGCCGGAGTTGCCGACTGACCGCAAAGGGGAAACCTTCCTGCTGCCGGGCGGCTATCTGGAAAACGGCAGCTTCCGCCCGATTGCTAATCACAACGATCCTTACTTGATCAAAGGCATTGCCGAGAGCGGCAAGCATGCTTGGTATCAGGACGACGAGCCGCTGGCCCCGTGGGAGGGCAAAACCAACCCCAATTACACCGGCTGGCAGGAAGATGGCAAATATTCGTGGGTAAAAGCGCCGACTTTCTATGGCAAAACCGTGGAAGTGGGGCCGCTGGCGTGGTTAATGTGCGGCTTGGCCGCCGGACACGCTCCGACTAAACAGCATTTCAGTGATATCGGCGCGGCTTACCAAAAACTGAGCGGGCAGGCCATTACTCCCGAACAGTTACCATCCACTCTGGGGCGTATTATTGGCCGTGCGGTGCATTGCTGTGTGCTGCATGAAACCTTGGCCCAACAATGGACTGCGTTGGTCACTAATATCGGCACCGGTGACGTCGAAACCTTTATCAAGCCGGATATTCCGCTAACCGGCGAGATCCGTGGTGTCGGCTTTGAAGAAGCCCCGCGCGGCATGTTGTCGCACTGGGTGGTTATCAAGGATGGCAAAATCGCTAACTATCAGGCGGTGGTGCCATCGACATGGAACGCCGGGCCGCGCAATTATAATGATGAACCGGGGCCTTACGAGCAAGCGCTGGTGGGAACACCGGTTGCTGATCCTGCCAAACCACTTGAAGTGGTGCGGACCATTCACTCATTCGACCCGTGTATGTCTTGTGCAGTACATATTGTTGATACAACGGGCAACGAAGTGACCAAAGTCAAGGTGCTGTGATGGGGATTTTGGTATTAGGTATAGGTAATTTATTACTCAGTGATGAAGCTGTCGGTGTGCGGATTGTCGAAGCGCTGGAGCAGCGCTTTCACATCCCGCCGGGGGTTGAGGTGCTGGATGGCGGAACCGCCGGTCTGGAATTGATGGAAGCTATGGCTAATCGCGAGCATTTGATTGTCGCCGATGCGGTGCTGACCGGCCAACCACCCGGCAGTGTCGCGGTATTGCGAGATAAAGAAATACCGGCGATGTTCAGCCGCAAGGTGTCGCCGCATCAGTTGGGATTATGTGATGTGCTGATGGCGCTGCAACTGACCGATGAGTTCCCGCGCCAGCTAACTTTGGTGGGGGTGGTGCCGGAATCTCTGGCACCGAATATCGGTCTGACGCCGACAGTCACGCGGGCCATTGAACCGGCACTGGAACAGATTCTGACAGCATTACGCAGCAGCGGGATCACCCTTAAGGCGCGAGAAGAAAGCCATGTCTGATGTGATTGTGGGCCATGAACAAAATCCAGCCGCACTGTTGGAGCAGATATTCGGCCAAATCGCCGCCGATGAGATGCGCGGCTTGCCCTTTTATCGCGACCACATTCCCTTGCGCGCCTGTGGGTTTCAGTTATTTGAGCAGCAATGGATTGGCGCATTATTGACCCCGTGGATGCTGAGTTTGGTGGTTTTACCGGGGCCGCAGCAGAGCTGGCAACGCCGTGCGGTGGGGGAGCGCCTGATGCTGGCACTACCTTGCGGCACCATTGGTTTTATTGTCAGCGAAATGGATTTTACCGTCAGCGAAATAGCCGGTGGTGGCCAATATCTGAGCCGCTCATTGATGTCACCGCTGGACACCTCGCTCAGTGCTGAACGGGCGTTACAACTGGCGGAGCAGAGTGCGCGCATGGCGCTTTCACTGCCGGTGGTGAATGCTGATGCGCCCGCTAATCCCCGGCGGCGGGCCTTGTTTAACAAAGTTAGCCAAATAAAGAATCAGCATGCATGAAATCAGTTTGTGTCTCAGTACGCTGGAGCTAATTGAAAAACAGGCGCGGCTTAACAGCGCCTCACGGATAACCGCGGTCTGGCTGGAAATTGGCGCGCTTTCCTGTATTGAGGAAAGCGCTTTGCGCTTTAGCTTTGATGCCGCCAGCCGGCAGACACTGGCAGAAAATTGTCAATTGCATCTCAGCTACCTACCCGCAGTGGCCTGGTGCTGGGAGTGCAGCAAGAGTGTTGCCATTGACCGGCATGATGCCGGGTGCCCGCATTGTGGCAGTCATGCTCTGCAAGTAGAGAGTGGCAGCAATTTGCAGGTAAAACAGATAGAAGTGGAATAATCCTGAAGGAGTGAATTCCTATGTGTACGACTTGTGGTTGCGCCAGCGGCGAGAGAAAGATCGAGGGCGACGACAATCATCAACATGATGATCACCACCACGACCACCATGACGGTCATAACCATCATCATGACGGTCACCATGATCAGCACCAGCATGAGCATCACAAAACAGCGGCCCCGACGCAAAAGATTCAGCATAAACATAAACACAAATATGTTGCCAAGGGGACACAGCCGGTGATTGTTCATCACCATTATTATTACCATCAGGGTGATGTTCACCATCACTATCACGGTAAAGCGCCGGAGCCGATGGTGGCCACGGAACCGTCAGACACTGACGCGCCCGCCGCAGAGCCCTTCACGCCGCAAGTTCATGCTGACAAGCTGGGGCTGCATTATGGGCAGGGTGAAGCCGGTAGCCATGCACCGGGCATGGGGCAGCGCCGCTTGTTGCAAATCGAGCAGGACGTCCTGAGCAAAAACAATCAGTTAGCCAGTCATAATCGTGAGCATTTTGTCGAGCAACATATTTTGGCGCTGAATTTGGTTTCCAGCCCCGGCTCTGGCAAAACCACCTTGTTGACCACCACCCTGCAACTGCTGGCCGGGCAAGTGCCCTGCGCGGTGATTGAAGGTGATCAGCAAACCACTCATGATGCCGAACGTATTCGCGCCACCGGTGTGCCAGCGATTCAGGTCAATACTGGCAAAGGCTGCCATCTGGATGCGCAGATGGTGCATGATGCCGCGCACCGCTTGAATCTGAGCAATGACAGTCTGCTATTCATTGAAAACGTTGGGAATTTGGTGTGTCCCGCCAGCTTTGATCTTGGCGAACGTCATAAAGTGGCGGTGCTTTCGGTGACGGAAGGTGAAGATAAACCGCTGAAATACCCTCATATGTTTGCCGCCTCCACCCTAATGATTATCAATAAAATCGACCTGCTGCCGTACCTGGATTTTGATATCGAACAGTGCATTCATTATGCCCGTCAGGTGAATCCTGAAATTCAGGTCATTGCGCTGTCGGCCAGCAGCGGCGAGGGGATGGATTTGTGGCTGGAATGGCTGGAGGCGCAGCGATGTGCTTAGGCGTACCCGGCAAAATAGTGGCGGTGGGAGAAGATATCCACCAACTGGCATGGGTAGAAGTGAGCGGCGTAAAACGCGAAATCAATATCGCGTTGGTGTGTGACGCGTCACCGGCTGACTTACTCGGCCAATGGGTATTGGTGCATGTCGGGTTTGCCATGAGCTTACTGGATGAAGAAGAAGCCCAGCAGACACTGGCGGCCTTAGCGCATATGCAGGCGGTGGGGCTGGATTTAGATGATGTCGCTAACGGGGCCAATGATGCGCTACGTTGATGAATTCCGCGATCCGGCGCTGGTCAGTGCATTATTGCAACGGATCGAACACTTATTGCCGCAAATCCCGGATCAACAGCGCTTGCCGTTGCAAATTATGGAAGTGTGCGGCGGTCACACGCATGCGATCTTCAAATTCGGTTTGGATCAATTGCTACCGGAGGGGCTGGAGTTTGTCCATGGGCCGGGTTGCCCGGTGTGCGTGTTGCCGATGGGCCGCATTGACAGTTGTCTGGAGATTGCCGCCCATCCAGCGGTGATTTTCTGTACTTACGGCGACGCCATGCGGGTGCCGGGGCGCAATGGCTCAATGTTGGATGCCAAGCGGCGCGGTGCCGATATTCGGGTGGTTTACTCGCCACTGGATGCCCTGACTCTCGCGCAGCAGCATCCGGATCGCGAAGTGGTGTTTTTCGGCCTCGGTTTTGAAACCACCATGCCCGCCACTGCCCTAACGTTGCAACAAGCCAAACGGCTGGGCCTAACCAATTTCACCGTATTCTGCCAGCACATCACCATCATTCCTACCTTGCGCAGCCTGCTACAACAGCCGGATGTGCGCATTGACGGTTTCCTCGCGCCCGGCCATGTCAGCATGGTGATTGGCACCACGCCGTACGGTTTTATTTGCAGCCAATTCAATAAGCCGCTGGTGGTCACCGGCTTTGAACCGCTGGATATTTTACAAGGGTTGGTGATGCTGCTGGAGCAGAGGGTCAGTGGGCGTTGTGCGGTGGAAAATCAATATCGGCGCATTGTACCCGACAACGGCAACCTGCTAGCGCAACAAGCGCTGGCCGAGGTATTTGTAACCAAAGAGCGCAGTGAGTGGCGCGGGTTGGGTGAAATAGCCGATTCTGGAGTGCAACTTAGCCCGGCTTATCAGGCGTTTGATGCGGAGCGGCGTTTCACCCCGCAGCAACAGCGAGTGGCGGATGATCCGCGATCCCGTTGCGGCGATGTGCTGACCGGGCGTTGTAAACCGGATCAATGCCCTCTGTTTGGTGGCGAATGCACGCCAGATAATGCATTCGGCGCGCTGATGGTTTCCTCCGAAGGGGCTTGCTCTGCCTATCATCAATACCGATAGTTTTTGATATCAGAGTGATGACAAGGCTGACTTGCGGGGAAATGTACCGAATGGGTCGTAACGGCGTAAGCCGTCGGAGTGCCCATCGGTGCAGTCGCCCCGCTAGATACCAAATGATAAATATTGGTTATCGAAACCAATCAATCAGGTCACAACTAAATGAATAAACAAGAGATTACCCTGGCACACGGCAGTGGTGGGCGGGCAATGCAGAGCTTGATCGAATCGCTGTTTTTGGCGGCGTTTTCTAACCCGGCACTGAATGAGCGCGAAGATCAGGCGCGTATTGCGCTGGCAGATCTGGTGGCCCAAGGGGATCGGCTGGCAATATCGACCGACAGCTATGTGATTGATCCTATTTTCTTCCCCGGCGGAGACATCGGCAAATTGGCGGTGTGCGGCACGGCGAATGATGTGGCGGTCAGTGGCGCAACGCCGCGTTATCTTTCGTGTGGTTTTATTCTGGAAGAAGGGCTGCCGATGGTTGATTTGGAGCGCATTGTGCACTCAATGGCGGCCACGGCGCAGCAGGCGGGAATTCAGATAGTGACCGGTGATACCAAAGTGGTGCAGCGCGGTGCGGCGGATAAGATCTTCATCAATACCACCGGTATCGGGGTGATCCCGGCGGATATCCAATGGGGAACCGCGATGATCCGTGCGGGTGATCGGATCATTGTCAGCGGCACCTTGGGCGATCACGGCGCGACTATTTTAAATTTACGTGAAGGTTTGGGTCTGGAGGCCGAGTTAGTCAGTGATTGCGCCCTGCTAGCCCCCTTGATTGCCCCCCTGCGCCATATTAGCGGTGTGCGGGCGCTACGCGATGCTACCCGTGGTGGAGTGACGGCAATTTTGCACGAATTTGCCGCCGCCAGTGGTTGCGGCATGGAAATCAACGAAGCAGATTTGCCACTGAAACCCGCGGTGCGCGGTATTTGCGAATTACTGGGGCTGGATGCGCTCAACTTTGCTAATGAAGGCAAACTGGTGCTGGTGGTCTCTCCCGCAGCACAAGCCGCTGTTTTAACTGAATTACATCGCCACCAACTGGGCCAGGATGCCGCGGTTATCGGACAGGTGACGGAGAATAAACAAGTGCGGTTATGCGGTGCATTTGGGGTCTCGCGGCGATTGGATTTGCCTCTTGACGAGCCGCTGCCCCGAATCTGCTGATCCCATTTGTCCTTGAAGCCGCAGGGGTGTTAGCTGCGTTCGCTCACCCGAATCACTGACTTGTGTCAGCTCATCGGGATTTGCTTACTTGCTGCCTACCTGCAACTCCAATGACTTTTGGGGGCCCATTTGTCCTTGAAGTGACAGGCGATTAACAAGTTGATAAGCGGGGAAATGTGCCGAATGGGTCGTAGCGACGTAAGTCGCCGGAGCGCCCATCGGTGCAGTCGCCCCGCGATCTCCAAGCTATAAAACAGGCTGCTGGCAGCCCCGTGAAGGAGTTTTTGTGGAGATAAACGGCCTCAGTCTGCGGATAAAGGGCAAAGTGCAGGGGGTGGGTTTTCGCCCTTATATCTGGCAACTTGCCCATCGTTTTGGGTTGTCCGGTGATGTCAGTAACGACAGCGCGGGGGTGACGGTTCACTTATGGCAAGCTCCGGCGGTGGCGGACTTTTTACAAGCATTGCCGCAAGATTGCCCGCCATTGGCGCATATTGACAGCATCGTCACCACGCCATACCACTGGGCGCAAGCGCCGCTGGATTTCGTGATTCACCACAGCGGGGCCGGGCAGATGGATACCCAAATCGTACCGGATGCCGCGACCTGTGATGCTTGCCTGAGTGAAATGAATAATCCTGCCAACCGCCGCTACCGTTATCCTTTTATCAACTGCACCCATTGCGGCCCGCGCTTTACCATTATCCACCGCATGCCTTACGACCGGCCCTATACCGCCATGGGTAAGTTTCCGCTGTGCGCGGCTTGTCAGGCCGAATATGACCACCCCGCAGACCGTCGTTTTCATGCCCAGCCCAATGCCTGTGCGGACTGTGGCCCACAACTGTGGTTGACGAAAGCTGACGGGAAGGCTGTGGCCCATGGCTTCACCGCACTAGAGCAGGCCGCCGCTGCACTGTTGGCTGGCGAAATTGTGGCTGTCAAAGGTCTGGGCGGATTCCACCTCGCAGTGGACGCCACCAATGCCGCCGCAGTAGCTCGCTTGCGTGAGCGCAAACAGCGGCCTTCCAAGCCGTTGGCGGTGATGTTACCTGGCATCGACTGGCTGCAAACCTGTGTGCAACAGACTGATAATGATGCATTACTTAGTTTGCTACGCAGCCCAGCGGCCCCCATCGTTTTAGTAGCGAAGCAGCCGGAAAGCCCACTTTGTGCGGCGATCGCACCAGAATTACCCGACATCGGCATTATGCTGCCCGCCAATCCACTGCAACATTTGCTGCTGCAACAGGTGGTGCGCCCGTTGGTCATGACCTCCGGTAATGGCAGCGGCAAACCGCCCGCCCTAAGTAATCAACAAGCTCTAAGCGCCCTGAGTGAGATTGCCGATCACTGGCTATTGCATGACAGGGAAATTGTGCAGCGCGCCGACGACTCATTGGTGCGTCTGACTCAGCAAGGGGCTGAAATGCTGCGCCGCGCTCGGGGCTATGTGCCAGATGCTTTCGAATTGCCGCCGGGGTTTAGTCGGCAACCGGCCATTCTGGCGCTCGGGGCCGACATGAAAAACACCTTTTGCTTACTGCGAGACAGTAATGCGGTGCTGAGCCAGCATCTGGGCGATCTGGCAGACCGCGATATTGCGCAGCAGCAGCAACAGTTATTAGCGCTATTTTGCGATATTTATCATTTTATCCCGCAGGCGGTGGTGGTGGATGCGCACCCCGGTTATATCAGCCACCAGTTCGGCAAAGAGTGGGCCGCGCAGCAAAATATCCCCTGCACAGAAGTTTTACATCATCATGCTCATTTGGCGGCTTGTTTGGCGGAGCATGGCTGGCCGCGTCAAGCTGGGGCGGTGATTGGCCTGGCGCTGGATGGGCTGGGATATGGCGCGGAGGGGAAATTATGGGGCGGCGAATGTTTGCTAGTCGACTATGTGAATTGTGAATATATGGGCGGTTTGCCTGCGGTGGCCTTACCCGGCGGGGATCTGGCCTCTCGCCAGCCGTGGCGCAATTTACTGGCGCAGTTGCAGCGCTTTGTGCCGGACTGGCAAAACCTGCCCGCCGCGGCGGCTATCCCCAAACCGCAGGGGGAGGTACTGGCACGGGCGATTACGCGCGGCATTAATGCGCCATTGGCCTCGTCGACGGGGCGGCTATTTGATGCTGTGGCCGCCGCACTGAATATTGAGCCATCGACCTTAAGTTGGGAGGGGGAAGCCGCTTGCTTGCTGGAAGCGCTGGCATGGCAAAGTTCCCGAACCTCTCAAGCCGTTCAAACTGATCCGCCCGTCACTATGCCACTGCTCGACAATCAATTGGATTTAGCTACTTTCTGGCGGCAATGGTTGGCTTTTGATGCTTCACCGGCTGAGCGCGCTTATGCTTTTCACTTTGCTCTCGCACAGGGTTTTGCCCAGTTAGCCCGACAGACGGCACGGCATTATGGCATTGACACTATTGCCTTTTCCGGTGGTGTGCTGCATAACCGGCTGCTGCGCGAATTACTCTGCGAGCAATTGCACGACTTCCAGCTATTGATGCCCCAGCGCCTGCCCGCCGGTGATGGTGGTTTGGCGCTGGGGCAGGCCGTGATTGCAGCCGCGCGCGGTTGATTATCGGCGGACTGCGCTGTGCCAGAGCTGCAACGGTTTGTCCAGTAGCCGGGGAGTTTTGTTTCCGCATTCCTGGATGGCCTTTATCAACTGGATACTTTGGTGTCTTAATTTTTATCCGATTAGTTTTCTTTTCTGTTAGGGTTTTATTCCCAGATTAAATTTAATTATGGGCCTCTACGGGGGATTTTAATTTTTTAATTTATATCCTGCAAATGTTTTGCCATGGTTTAATATTTAAATGGAGAACATTCTCATTCTTTTGCTTTCCCGGCATTTTTCTACATTTCTGTTTTTTAGTTCCTTAATTAACATATAGGAAAATACAATGGTTATTCTGAACAGTTATAAGATAGCGGCGCTGTTTGCCGTCGGGATATTAGTGGCAGGATGCTCCTCAAAGGTTACAACTAGTGCGCAGTATTCTGGTTTTCTTGTTGATTACAGTAAGTTACAAGAGTCTGAGTCTGCCAGTGGCCAGAAAGTATTGCGTTGGGTTTCCCCAGATTTTAATGTTGAAAAATATACTGGCATTTATTACACGCCATTGATCTATTATCCAAAGTCGAGTCCAACTCAGCGAGTAAGTCAGAAAACATTAGATGAAATATTAGCTTACGCGAATAAAAGACTTAAAGAAGCTGTTAGCCAGCAATTACCGCTCGTCAATTCACCGAAGAAACGGAATATCTTGATTGTACGGGGAGCCATTACGGCGGTTTCTGCTGAAGATAAAGATCTTGAAGTTTATGAAATGATACCCATAGCTGCTGTTGTTGCTGGAACCATGGCGGCGACCGGTAACCGCACTCAGCATACTGCGCTTTATTTGGAATTACAGGTTATTGATTCCAATACCGGAAAACCCGTTATTGTTGTAGTGCGCAAAGCTTATGGTAAGGATATCAGTAATAGCGGCGTACCAATTTCTGCGGAACAAGTAAAAAGTACAATAGATGGATTGGTCTACGATATTGTTAATTTCAAACTGAAAAGCCAACCCACTCAGTAAAACTGCTGCGGCTCAGCCTCTATGAGTCATTCATCCAGAGACTGAGCCGCTTTTCTTGATGTTTTATTTATCGTAATCGGCCTGATGCGTAATATTTAATAATTCATTTAATTTCATTGGCTTACCTAGAAGATAACCTTGAGCTTCATCACAGGTTAATGCTTGCAGATGCTCAAGTTGTTCCGTGGTTTCAACCCCCTCGGCGGTCACTGTCATAGACAGCGCGTGGCCGAGGTTAATAATGCCCTCCACAATTGACTGCCCTTCATGGGACTGCGTTAATTCATCAATAAAACTTTTATCAATTTTCAGACCATCGAATGGGAAACGGCGCAGATAATTCAGTGAAGAATATCCAGTACCAAAATCATCCATCGATAAACGCACGCCGAGGGCTTTCAATGCGGTCATGGTTTTAAAGGCACCATCCGCATCTTCAATCATTATCCGCTCAGTGATTTCCAGTTCCAGTCGATGGCTCGGTAACCCGGTCTGCCGCAAAACTTGTCGCACTCGCTCGATCAGGTGTTGGTTGCGGAATTCAATGGCAGAAATATTGACTGAAATAATCAGTGAGGCGGGCCATGTAGCTGCATCCTGACAGGCTTGAAGCATCGTCCAGTCGCTGATGGCGCTGATCAGGCCGGTTTCTTCTGCCAGAGCAATAAATTGATCTGGCATCAGTAGCCCCAGCACCGGGTGATTCCAGCGCACTAGCGCCTCGGCACCGGTAAGTTTTGTCCCTGCAATGCGATAACGCGGCTGATAATAAAGGTTGAATTCATTGTGTTTAATCGCCTGGCGCAAGAAACGCTCTAATTCGCTGCGTTGCATTAGGCGGTCATTCATTTCACTGGAATAAAAACTCCAGCTGTTGCGGCCACTATTTTTGGCTTCATACATGGCAATGTCGGCAAAGCGCAACAGCTCCTCGGCTTGCATGGAGTCCTGTGGTGCCAGTGCAATACCAATACTGGCACTGATAAAAATATCCTGATTATTAATGACATATGGGCTTTCAATGCGGTCAATAACGCGTGTGCAGAGGTCTTCAATTTCTTTGATTGAAGACAGCCCGGTAATAATTAGAATGAATTCATCCCCCCCTTGGCGAGCGACTAAATCCTGATCGCGCAAACAACTTCTCAGCCGTTCAGAGACCTGATGAAGCACCTGGTCACCCGCAATATGGCCAAAGGTATCGTTAACCGGCTTGAATTTATCCAAATCGACATTGAGGATCACCAACGGATGCGGTGCAGCGGTTAAATTACGCAGCTTACTTTCCAGAAATTCTTTCATTCTCATACGGTTGGGTAAACCGGTCAGCGAGTCATGCAGAGAAAGATGCTGAATTCTCTCCTGTGCTTCTATCTCTTGGGTGATGTCAGAGACGGTGCCACGAAAACCAATGTTTTCATCATTTTTGATGATGGGTTTGGCATAAACGCGGCAAATACGCTTATCACCTTTGGCGGAGAAATAGGTGCATTGCAGTTCATTGCGGGACTCTGTTAAATGCGTGTATTGCAGCCAGGATCGCAGCGGAATATGGTCACAATTGAGCAATGAGTCGAGATTACGACCCAGCCAGCGCTCGACACTAAGCCCGGTAATAGTGAAAAATCGCTGGGAGAGATAGGTGATGCGCAGGTTGGCATCTGTTTCCCATAGCCAATCGGTGGCGGCTTCCGCCATATGACGAAAGCGCTCTTCGCTGGCAATTAATGCCACTTTATTTTCATCGGCAATGTGCGCTTCCGACAGCGCGCGCCGCAGAATCCACCAGCCACTCAGCCAGAGAATAAGAGCAATCAGCGCCAGTAATGGCAGTAAGATATTGAGTAGTTGCGCGCCGGGCATATTTTGGTTCCAGTGCAACGTCACTACACTGTTGTCGTTTGCCGCTAATTCTTTTGATGATGATTGATTTGAAGGTAATTGTGTTGACGATAACTGAAGGGAGGGACTGGACGCCGCATCTTTTTTATCCCGGGCGGTGCGAAGTTGGTGAATACCATAATTTTCCCCCAAAATATTCAATTCGGTTTGGGTCAGTATATTAATAAAGACCAGAACAGACGGAGGGCCAGCCACAGGTTTAATCCGTGGGTCATTGCCGGTAGTTAATATCGCTGCAGCAACAATGGCTGGTACCCCGGCCACATTGACGATTTTCGTGGCGGCCTCTGGTTTTTCGGCCTGACGGCGTACCGAATCAATAAACGGCGTAATATCTTCATCGAGCCAGTCTTGTAGACGGATATTCACCAACTGCCCATTGATGACGGAATAACGGGTTTTCCCCTGTCCATCAATGACAAAAACACCTTCATAGCCAAAGTCTTTATAAAGTGATGGCCCCAGATTTTGGCTAACAAAGGCCCAGTCAGGGTCGACGGTGACATGTAAGTGTTCATAGGCATCGCCCCAATAAGCATTATCTTTTATTCTGGTTTTGATCGATTTTTGGCGCGTTTCCCATGCTTTTTCCAGCAGAAAACGGCTATTGGACTCGGCTTGTTCATTTAATTGTGCAGCAAGATAGATAATGCCCGTGGCGGCAATAATAATGATTGCCCCAACCAGCAAAACCATAGTCCGCAAAGCCCGTTTGGCAAAGAAAACATTTTCCCCTCTGGCCCCCGCTTCTGGTGGGGTGGAGTTTGTCATAGTGAATTCCCTTATACCCATCATCTTTCAAATTGCAGCAGTGTTGGCTGCACTTAATTACTCGGGTCATCCATGGGCAACCCCTATTTGTCATCTTCCCTCACAAAGAAATAGACTGGGTGCGCTGAGAGAATATCTGTCTAATCAGCAGAAAGTGAAAGTGCTGAGATAATATAAACTAGTATAACTCCGCCGAGTTATTATTTTAGCTTAGAATAATATGATGTTTTTCTGCGGTTTTTTCATTAAAAAAGAATAGAAATAAAACCAAACTGACTATCTATCCTTCATGGACAATGAGTCTCAAGTGTTTCGCTGAGCGCTGGGAGGATTGTTTGTACAGCGCCAGAATGATTGTTATTCAGGTTTTAGTCTGCAATATGAATTTTTGCCGCAAGACGTTAAAGTGACTTAAGATTATTATTAATCACGCTAAGTTTATTTACCCCGTACCCACACTAATTGCCCGCCGAGAGTAAGGAATAAATGACCATGTCTACACTGAATTTGGTTCGCAACGCGATAATGGTTAACGCGCAGCGAATCCTATGTGCTCGGCTATCTTCTCTACCCATATATGCTTTTGTGTTAATGCTGGGTATCAGCACACATAGCGCCGTGGCAGCAGCACCTTTACCGGCGGTGACTGTCGCGGTAGTGGTCTCTGCTACCCCAAATACTGCGTTGCAGTTTCTCGGCCGGGTGGAAGCCATTCAGGCCGTGGATGTAACAACCCGCACAGAAGGGTTTATTGCCGCCAGATTGTTTACCGAAGGGCAGATGGTTAAGCAGGGGGATTTATTGTATGAAATTGATCCGGTCTTACATCAAGCATCCGTCACTCAAGCACAGGCGCAATTAGATAGCGCAACCGCCAGCGCTAACCATGCGCAGGTGACTCTCACTCGCTTGCAGCGCTTGGGGAATAATCGCTCGGTAAGTCAGGCGGAAGTCGATGAAGCACAGGCGCAGCGGGATATCAGCCGGGCGGCGGTGGCTCAGGCGCAAGCAAACCTACAAATTCAGCAATTACAACTCGGTTTTACTCGCATTTATGCCCCGATCACCGGCCAAATTGGTCACAGCCGCTTTAACGTTGGCAGTTTGATTAACCCGGCCAGTGGTACGCTGGTCAGTATTGTGCAGCTCGACCCTATTCGGGTAGCTATTGCTGTTAATGAAAGAGATTACATCACCGCCACCTATCAATTATCCGCAGCAAGTGGCGGATCTGCGAGTGAAAACAGCGCACTGGCATTTAAGCATTTTACTCCTCGCATTCAACTGGCGAATGGCAAGCAATATCCGGAAAGCGGCGTCTTTGAATCTATTGATAATCAAATTGATAAACAGACCGGCACTGTGACTATTCGAACTCGTTTTGACAACCCACGGCATTTATTACTGCCCGGCGGGGTGGTGAATGTGTCGCTGGCCGCCGAAACAGCAAAAGCCGTCGCGGCCATTCCGATTGCAGCATTGCAACAGAATAAGCAGGGCCATTTTGTATTGGTGGTAACGGATAAAGATCAGGTAGAAGTGCGGCCTGTCACTCTCGGCGAGCAGTTTGAGCAGCAATATGAAGTGAAAGAGGGGTTGAAAGTCGGCGAGCGAGTCATTGTGTCAGGGCTACAACATGTCCGGCCTGGCATGACAGTGAGCGCCAGTGTTGCACCACCGCTGACTGCGAACTAAGGGGAAAGACCGATGCTACATTTCTTTATCCGTCGCCCCAAATTCGCCATTGTTATTGCATTGGTGATAACCATTGTTGGCTGGGTGTCATTGCATGTGATTCCGGTGGAGCAATATCCGGATATCACCCCGCCGGTTGTCTCTGTCAGTGCGGTTTATCCGGGGGCCAGTGCCCGCGATGTGGCGCAAGCTATTGCCTCCCCGCTGGAAGCTCAGGTCAATGGTGTCAGCAATATGCTGTATATGGAATCCACCAGTGGCAATAACGGCAGCTATCAACTGAGCATCACTTTCGCCAGCGGCACTGATCCGGATATGGCCGCAGTTGAGGTGCAAAACCGCATTTCTCAGGTGAGCGCCCAGCTCCCGGCTGAAGTGAATGAAAACGGCATTTCAGTGCGCAAACGCGCTTCTAACCTACTATTGGGAGTGAGTGTCTTTTCACCCAAACAGACTCATGATGCCCTGTTTGTGAGTAACTACACCAGCATACAGCTGCGTGATGCTATTGCGCGTATCAATGGTGTGGGTGATGTGCAGGTGTTCGGTGCCCGTGATTACAGCATGCGTGTTTGGTTGAATCCACAACGCATGGAGTCGCTGAATGTTAGCGTTCAAGACATCATCGCGGCATTGCAACAGCAGAACGTACAAGCGGCTGCCGGGCAGATAGGTTCGTCGCCGTCGTTGCCCGACCAACAACAAACTCTGACCATCAGTGGACAGGGGCGGCTGACTGACCCACAAGAATTTGCTAATGTCATTATTCGCAGTAATCCACAGGGCGGTATGATTCGGCTGGGTGATGTTGCCCGCGTAGCGCTCGGAGCACAGAATTATCAAGTCAGCGCGGCGCAAAATCAGACAGAATCAGCATTCTTAGTGGTTTATCCGGTGCCCGGTGCCAATGCATTAGAAGTGGCAAATGGCGTGCGCGACGAAATGGCCCGGCTATCAGCGGCTTTCCCGCCGGATCTGACCTATGAAATTAACTACGATTCCACCTTACCGGTCACGGCAACCTTGCATGAAATTGCACTTTCGCTGACCTTGACTCTCATTGTGGTGCTGGCGGTGGTGTATCTGTTTTTACAAAGTATGCGGGCGACCTTTATTGTCGCGCTCACCATTCCGGTTTCGCTGCTGGGCACCTTTGCGGTGCTGTATGTCTTTGGTTACTCGGCAAATACCCTCAGTCTTTTTGCCATAATTTTGGCGCTGACCATTGTGGTGGATGACGCCATTGTGGTGGTCGAAAACGTCGAGCGCTTATTATCGATTGACCCGAATCTCACACCCGCAGAGGCAACCAAGAAGGCGATGAGCCAGATTGCCGGGCCGATTATTGCCACCACCTTGGTGCTGATGGCGGTATTTGTGCCCATTGCGATTTTACCGGGCATTGTCGGTGAGCTGTATCGGCAGTTCGCGGTCACCCTCTCGGCGGCAGTTATTTTGTCCAGTATCAATGCGTTAACCTTAAGCCCGGCACTGTGCGCGGTATTACTTAAGCGCCGGACATTGTCGACTACCGGGGTGTTCGGCGGGATTAACCATGGGCTGGACAGCGCCCGTGATGGTTATGTCACATTGACGGGGAAAATCAGTAGCCGCGCAGTATTCAGTATTGTCGCGCTGTTGTTGGTGGGATTTGCCACCTGGTGGGGCTATACCCGCCTGCCCACCTCATTCTTGCCGGAGGAGGATCAGGGCTATTTCTTCGTCAGCTTACAGTTGCCGGATGGGGCTTCTCTGAATCGGACTCAGACGGTAATGGACCAAATGTATCAACAGGTGACCGCCAATGATGCCGTCGAGGATGTAATAAAAATCACTGGTTTTAGTTTGCTCAGTGGTAATAACTCACCCAATGCCGGTTTTGCTATTGTGATGCTTAAACCTTGGGGGCAACGCCCGCATATTAATCAGGTTCTGGCGAACATTCAGGCCAATTTGGCGGCGATTCCGTCGGCGATGATCATGGCGGTCAATCCACCGGCGATTGCGGGTTTGGGCAGTGCTTCGGGCTTCGATTTGCGCATTCAGGCGCTCCTGGGGCAAACACCGCAAGAACTGGCACAGGTCAGTCAGGGGATCATTTTTGCTGCTAATCAGGACCCGAAACTGAGCCGTGTATTTACCACCTTCAGTGCTTCGGTACCAGAAACCAATCTGAGTATTGACCGAGATCGTGCGGCATTATTACAGGTGCCGGTCAGCCGTATTTTCCAGACCTTGCAGACCTCTCTTGGGGGAATGAATGCCGGCGATTTCACCTTAAATAACCGCATGTTCCGAGTGCAATTACAAAATGATATGGATTTCCGTCAGCGCACCGCCCAAATCAATAGTTTGAATGTGCGTAGTGATAACGGCGCATTGGTCAGTTTGGCCAATCTGGTGACTCTGACGCCTTCAGTTGGTGCTCCTTTTATCAGTAATTTCAATCAGTTCCCTTCAGTTGCTATCAGTGGTTCGGCGGCCGATGGTGCCAGTTCGGGTCAGGCAATGGCGGCGATGGAAGCACTATTGGCGCAGAATTTACCGCAAGGTTATAGCTATAGCTGGAGCGGGATGTCATGGCAGGAGCAGCAAACTGGCGGTCAGGTGGTGTTTATTTATCTGGCTGCGTTAGTGTTCGCTTACCTGTTCTTGGTTGCTCAGTATGAAAGCTGGAGTATCCCGCTGGTGGTCATTCTGTCTGTGGTGTTTGCAGTGGGCGGCGCGGTGGCGGGGTTGTCCGCGATGGGCTTTGCCAATGATGTGTACGCGCAAATCGGGTTGGTATTACTGATAGGGTTGGCGGCCAAGAATGCGATATTGATTGTCGAATTCTCCAAAGCCCGGCGGGAAGAGGGCGCTACGATTGCTCAGGCGGCACAAGACGGTGCTAAACAGCGTTTCCGTGCGGTGATGATGACGGCAATTTCGTTTATTCTCGGCGTGATGCCGCTGGTCTTCGCCAGTGGCGCGGGCGCGATGAGCCGTCAGATTATTGGTATCACCGTGTTTGGTGGCATGTTAATGGCCACCGCCGTAGGGATCTTCTTCATTCCGGCGCTGTATCTGCATATTCAGCGGTTACGGGAATGGACAAAATCGCGCAAACACCCTTCAGATACTGATCCGCAGCATTAATCATTAGCTCAGTCTGCCACCCTGAAATGGGTGGTAGAATCGGGCTAAGTGGTCGCTTTTTGCGTTATTACATTAGGGTTATGATTATCCTCTGGTTTTCCCTACATATCCCGTAGCTTTACAACTATTATTATATACCCGTCATACTTCAAGCTCAGATAAAGCAGAAGTCAAAGAGCTGTTGCAGCAACACCATGATCATATCGAACAGAATATTGAAGATATTGCTCAGCATCCGGACATTAATGAAACCGTTTTGAGAGGAATATCACGGTTCTAATTTGATTTAAATCAAAAAAATCCATTTCTATACAATGGTTTACCTTTCTATTCAAATCTGTCTTTGACCCTCCCCCAAGGGGAGGGTTTAGATTATGGCCCATCCTATTAAAATACATTTCGCTTATCGAAAAAGGACCCACCATAATGAATAAAACATTTGCTTCAGCAACGCGCTTGGCGATTGTTGCTTTTGCCGCCATCACTTTCAGCCAATTTGCCTCCGCGACAACTCAAACAGAATTTTTGGCTCAGCATGGAATATCAGGAAAAACTACTGAGCAAATGATTGAGACAATTGATCAATCCAAACAAGAACGGCCTTTGGCGTATTCAGCCTCAGTCACCGGGACTGAGTTGAAATTATCGGATGGGCAGCAGGAGTTTTCTTTCCCTGTGGGTGATAAGTTCTATCTCTCATTTGCGCCTTATATCAACCAAACCCATCCATGTTTTAATCACAGTTTGTCTGGTTGCCGTGGCGAATTGGCGAATACCACCTTCGATGTGAAAATCACCGATCAAACCGGGAACGTTATCTTGCAGGATAAACTGACCAGCTATCAGAATGGTTTTATTGGTGTGTGGTTGCCACGTAATATAGAAGGGACGATAGAAGTGAATTATCAAGGGATTAAGGCGATATCACCTTTTGCGACCCAAGTTGAAAGCCAAACTTGCATGACGACATTGCGACTGAAAAAATAAACCTTATCAGAGTGAGTCTTAGATTATCTAAAATAATGAAAATCAGCTTAGCGGCTGGTTTTCATTATCCAACCAGCACACAATTTATTGCACTTCACTCGATAATATCATTGCTAAAGTTATCCCTGGTTGGATCTGTCAGTATTTTTTACGTGTAAGATCACAAATTACGCATTCTTATTCAATACGATTTTCCTTTAAAATGATGAGCAGTCGCAGTGCCAAATGATACATTCCCCCCGAATGGGTTGATAAATAAAACTGATTATATTGTTTTTTATTATTGATAGGGAAAATCTTAAAGTTATATAACTCATTGGGAAAGTGAAAGTTAATTAAATTTTTAAAAAAATGACGTGGGATTTTACATAAAAAAAATGAAACAATTTACGCTAATTTAAGTAATAAAATTCCCTTCAATATTGTAGGAAGTTTCCATTATTCGTATGAATAATCTTCTTTTTATTCGTATCAATAGAATATATACACCTAAATAACATGGATATTTTGGTGTTTTATTTCTAATGTTTTAATTAAATTGAGTTTAAAAACTTAAATGCTAATAGATTTCAGATTTTTATGCCTGACGTTGTGTTTGCGGCGATATATTTTTACATATAGTAAATGTTGTTCTAACTTTTAAATATCCGTATAAATAATTAAATTCGAATAAAAAACCATTAGATGTGAATTTTACAGTGGCTTGTAGATAGCATGATATAAAACAAAGCTTTCCGGGTGAATTCGCCTACCGCGAGTCTAAAACACCCTAAATTCAACACGAAAATCGCTTACTTATTAAATGGGTTATTTACCTGGTTATCTGTCGCCTGATGGATAAAGAGCGCTGTCGTCAATACCTTTTCAATAAGATTTAAATCTTTTAAGGATAGATATGAATGCAATTTTTAAAGTTATTTGGAACAGGTCATTGAATATATGGGTTGCTGTAGGAGAATTCGCTAAAGGAAAACAAAAATCAACAACGACCCAGCGCTCTTTTACTTCTCAATTTATCCTCGATACATTAAATCACCATATTCAACCTAAAATAGCTATTTTAGCGGTTGCCGTGATGGGCGCATTGGGCATTCAACCTGCATTGGCTATTACTGCCGCACAATGTACTGCAATGGGCGCGAGTTGCGTGGCGGTGGGAACGGCAGCAAGTTTAGCTACTGCGCTGAGTAATACCGGGGCAGGAAGTACAGCGACAACCATTTTATTAACCGCGAATATTGATCTTTCAGCGACATATTCTTTGGGTATGACAGTAAACCAAGCCACCAATGCACGACAGAATCTGGTGATTGATGGTGGTGGTTATGACTTAAAATTTGCGGGTTATGCTTTCAATATGTATGCGGGCAGCACAAACAATACGGCCTGGGCTGCGGAGAATGCAACATTCAAACTCACCAACTTTAATGATATTACATCAACGCTGGCGACCACCAGCGGCACCATTTCCCGATTGGTGTATGTGCAAGATGCTACCACTCGGTTAGACGTGACTTTGGATGAGATCAACTCAGTCCCCAATGGCAAATTGGTTGCTATGGGGCTTGATGGTGCTGCGGCCGCACCCAATGATTTCGGTAGAGTGATATTTGGCGATATTACCCAACCCGTCACTTTGAATTTCGGCACTTATCGACAATTGGTATTAGCTAACAATATCGCATTTACTGGACATTTCGACTTAACCGCAATAGCCAGCCCTGACTATCCGGCGGTCTTTTGGAGCAATGGTTCAGCAGCGAATAGCGTGCTCACTTTTGCCAGTGGTTCTGATGTGAGTATTACTGGCACGCGGCTGACTAATGGCCTGGCTATTGTTGGCGTGGGGGTGCCATCGTATAACTATATGATTGAAGATGGTGCCAAATTAAGCCTGGTTATCGATGGCCAAAATCCGTTGGGTCTCGCTAACTATGGTGTACAGATTGGCTCTTATAACACGGCTACCGGTTTATTTGGCGCTGGTGCTGTAATTAACATGAATAACCTGGCGGGTGATGTAATCAGTAATGCCCCCAGTACTGTTGCCACTGCATATATTTATAATGGCCCAGCCTCAACGAGAGATGTTATCTATAATCTGGCCGCGGGTTCAAATCTTGTTGTTGCCGCTGGCGCTGGCAATGATGGGATCACTGCCAGCAAAACTCTGGCAGGGACGGGGGGGATTTATATCCGTTCAGCGGCGACCATCTCAGATGGCACGCTAAACACCACCGCCGGCACGGGGATTAATGTCAGTGCTGCCTCATCGGGCAATGTGGTCATTCGTAATGAGGCGGAGGGTACTATCAGAAAAGCGACCGGGATCACTGTCACTGATTCTGGTAGTGGGTCGGTAAATATCACCAACGCGGGTACCATCAACAGCACTACCGCCGGGCTTTCTATTTCCGCTACGACAGCCAAAACAGTCAGTGTTGATAATACTGGCGGGACAATCAGTGCCAGCGGTGGGACGGGTGTTAATATTCTAGCCAATGCGCTATTGAATATGGTCGGGGGAACAATTACCACGACAGGCGCGGCGACCGGGTTTACTTTCGCAGGAACCACCAATAGCCATGTTTTAACTGATTTGATCCTCAATGTGAATGGTGCCGGTGCCGCCTTCTCAAAAGCGGCGGGAGTTAATCTGACGTTAAACCATGTCATCCTCAACACCGTGACTGGCACGGCCCTGGATAGCCTGGCTGGTTTGACGTTTGCCGACAGCGCCAATGGTCGTAATGAAATTAATGTCACTGGCACTGGGACCGGGATTGCGACGGTTAACACGGCGTTAACTGGCTGGAGCCCGGCGGCATTAGATATCAATGTTTCTGGTGCCGGAACCGGGATCAACGCCAGTGGCGGTGGCGTTGATCTTTCCAGTGCCAATTTGAGTGTCAATGTCACTAACAGCGGCGGTACCGGTTTACGCGTCACTGATGGTGCCGTGACAGCCACGACCATTGGTGCGAATGCCAGAATCAATGCAGCGGGTGCCACGGCGATTAATTTTGCAGGTACTACCGCCAAGACATTAAATAACAACGGAACCATTAATGGCGGGGTGATATTTGGCGGAACTGCCGCGAACATAATTAATAATAATGCGATATTGAACGGAACATTAACCACTGGTTCCGGTAACGATACTTTGGTGCTGGGAAGTGCTTCAGAAAGCACTGGTGCGATTAATCTGGGGGATGGCAATAATAACGTCACTATTCAGAACGGTACTCAAGTCTCATCCATTAATACCGGGGTGGGCGATGATACTTTTACTATCAATGGGATGACGTTAGGCAGTACCTATTTAGGTTCTCTGAATGCCGGTACTGGGACCAATACGCTGAATATCAATACATCAACAGATACCTTAGCCACTGGCACTTCTTTACAAGGTTTTGCCAATATCAATCTGACAGACAGCCTGATTACTCTGACATCTGACACTAACATTGGTAGCGGTGCCATTAATATTGACAGTACCAGTGATCTGCTATTTGGCAGCACATTCAATGGCACTCTGAATGCCTCATTAGGCCATGTCGCGGCGGGGGATGGTTTGGCCACGGTGAATAACGGCGCTAACGTCACTCTGAATCAGGCGAATGCTTTTGCCGGGAATTGGCAGGTCGATCAGGGCGGGATTCTCGCCGCCAGCAATAGCAATCAGTTGGGCACGACGGAAATTGCGCTGAATGGTAGGCTGAATCTGAATGGGGTGGCGGTTTCTAATAATGCGCTGACCGGCAACGGCTTACTGAATATCGATCCTGCCAATAATACGTTCAATTTTGGTGTGAATACCGGCACCGCATTTGCCGGCACGGTTGATATGGAAAACAGTATTTTTACTCTGAGTGGGAATAATACCGTTGCATTGAGTAATGCTTCCTTTATTGCCTCTGCGGGTACGGCGGTGGCAGTCGATAATAGCAATCAGGCGGTGGGTAATTTTGCCCTTAATGGCGGTACCGCCGCATTTGCCAGCGGCAGCTTAATCAGTGCTGGCACACTGGCGGTGACGGCTAACAGTAACATCAGGGTTGATCCGGTTCTCACCACTGGCGGGAATTTACTGGATCAGGATACGGGCACTTCAACGCGGTTAATTAACAGCAGCAATGTGCTCTCGTCCACCGAATTGGCGCGGCTGACCTTACAGAATATCCAGGGCGGCAGTCTGGGGGCGAATGCCCCGGTGGATGTCATTCAGGGCGCTAATACTGTGGCGCAGGCGATTTATAACTACGGCTTATCGGGTGTAGGCGGCGGCTTGAGTGTGACCTCGGCGTTGACCCGGTTAGCTTTACTCTCCGGCCAGACATTGACCCTGACATCGCAAGGCGCGGTCAATACCGATCACATCTTACTGGCACAACTGACTGGCGCGGGTAATCTGGCTATTGGCACGAATAACAGCGAAATGACGCTGACGAATACGACCAATAATTACACCGGCAGTACCTCAGTCAATGGCGGGATTTTGAATCTGGGCAGTAATAATGCGCTGGGCCAGACCTCGGCGCTGAACACTGCGGTGGGCACTTCCACCAATATCAATGGCCACAGCCAGACGGTGGGCGCACTGACCAACGCCGGGACGGTCACATTAGGCACTGGCGGGGCGCTCAGCAGCGGCCTGTTGACCAACAGCAATATTCTGAATATCGCGGGCGGTACATTGAACCTGAGTGCCGGCGGGGCTTCCACCGCAACCGGCGGTTTGACCGGCTCCGGCACCCTGAATATCAATGGCGGCGATTTAGCCCTCAGTGCCGCCAACAGCGGTCTGGCGGGGCAAACCAATATTGCCAGCGGTGCTTCCGCCACCCTGAGCGGCGCGGGCACACTGGGCAGCAGCGCGGTTAACGTGCTGGGCGATTTGAACCTGAACGGGGCCAATGCGGCGCTGGCGAATGTGCTGAGCGGCAATGGTGATATCAATACCAACGCCGCAGTGACTTTGACCGGCACGAACAGCTTCAGTGGCGCACATCATATCGGTGCTGCGGGTGAACTGACAGTGACACAGGCCAGTAATCTCGGGGCGTCAACGGCCACAGTTGGGCTGGACACCGCCACCTCGCATCTGGTGCTAAATGGCGTTAGCGGCACCATCGCCAATGCGCTCAGCGGGGTTGCCGGTTCTGTGGTGGACGTCACCACCGGCGCGAACACCAGTCTGACCGGCAATAACAGCAACTTCCTCGGCCAGTATGCTGTGGCGGGGAACAGTAAACTAACTGTCGGCTCAACGAATAATCTGGGCGCGGCGGCCAACATCGCTCTGGCGGGGGCGCAGGATATTCTGGCNGCTGAGTGGCTTTAACGGCACCTTTGCCAATACGGTGACGGGCAGCGGGATATTGCAGGTGACCGGCGGCTCAAATGCCACGCTGACCAGCAGTAATGCGGTCGATAATGCGGTGGCGGTGGATATCGCCAATGCCACGTTGAACCTGACTGACATCGCGTTGTTTGACCACGGCCTGACCGGCAACGGCACCCTGAATGTGGCGAAGAATCTGGCCAGCACGGCATTTGACTTCGGCACCTCGGTGGGCGGGGCATTCAGCGGCACAGTGAACCTGACGAACTCCACTTTTGCCTTAACAGCGGACAACACAGCAGCGCTGGCGAATGCCACGCTGAAACTGTCGGCTAACAACGTCACCACCGTGGGTTCCACCGACCGCACAGTGCATGGGCTGAATCTGAATGGCGGCACCCTGATTTTTGACGGTGCCGCCCCGCAGTCACAGGCCAATGGAGTGGTCAACGTGACCGAACTGGCGCTGAACAGCGGCACGGTCAGTGTCACCGGCACGAGCAACTGGGAGAACACCAACCCGGTCATCGCACCCAACTTGTCGATCCTCGCGCAAGATCGGGGCGACATCATGCTGGAGCTGATCAACGCCAATAACGTCACCGGTAATGTCAACGATCTGGATTTGGTGATCAACGGCACGTCGGTGACATCCGGTGGTCAGGCGGTGCTGTCCACCATCGAGCAGGGCGGGGTGACGGTCGCCAATGCCACTCATAACTATGGCCTGACCAGCAGTGACGGTAGCAGCGGCACGGGTTTGTACGTCAATTACTCCCTCAAAGCGCTGGAATTGTTAACCGGCGGCAATGATGCCTTATTACTGGTCACGGAGAGCGGAGCGACGGCGAATCGGGTATTGAATGCGGCGCTGTCGGGCAACGGCGGTTTGCAGGTAGATGCCAGCAATGGCGCGCTGACACTGGCGAATAGCACCAATACCTACAGCGGGGCGACCACAGTCAATGCGGGTTCGCTGATTCTGGGGGCTAACAATGCTTTTGGGCGCACCTCATTGCTGGATGTGCTCAGCGGGGCCGGCACCAATATTAACGGCCACAGCCAGACGGTGGGCGCACTGACCAATGCCGGGACTGTCACATTGGGTACTGGCGGGGCGCTCAGCAGCGGCCTGTTGACCAACAGCAATATTCTGAATATCGCGGGCGGTACATTGAACCTGAGTGCCGGCGGGGCTTCCACCGCAACCGGCGGTTTGACCGGCTCCGGCACCCTGAATATCAATGGCGGCGATTTAGCCCTCAGTGCCGCCAACAGCGGTCTGGCGGGGCAAACCAATATTGCCAGCGGTGCCACCGCCACCCTGAGCGGCGCGGGCACACTGGGCAGCAGCGCGGTTAACGTGCTGGGCGATTTGAACCTGAACGGGGCCAATGCGGCGCTGGCGAATGTGCTGAGCGGCAATGGCAATATCAACACTAACGCCGCAGTGACCCTGACCGGCACCAATACTTTCAGTGGCGGGCATCATATCGGTGCCACCGGCGCGCTGACAGTGACGCAGGCCAGTAATCTGGGGGCCTCGACTGCCACCATCGGGCTGGACACCGCCACCTCGCATCTGGCGCTGAAAGGGGTCAATGGCAGCATCGCCAATGTCCTCAGCGGGGTTGCTGGTTCGACGGTGGATGTCACTACCGGCGCGAATACCACTCTGACCGGCAATAACAGCGGGTTCCTTGGCCAGTATGCTCTGGCGGGGAACAGCAAACTGACTGTCAGCTCAACGAATAATCTGGGGGCCAGTTCCCGCGTCACCTTGGCGGGTGCACTGGACACTCTGGCACTGAGTGGTTTTAGCGGCACCTTTGCCAATGCAGTGACGGGCAGCGGGATATTGCAGGTGACGGGCAGTTCGAATGCCACACTGACCAGCAGTAATGCGGTTGCCAATGCGGTGGCGGTGGATATCGCAGATGCCACTTTGAACCTGACTGATATCGCGTTGTTTGAACATGCACTGACCGGCAACGGCACTTTGAATGTGGCGAAGAACTCGGCTAGCACGGCGTTTGACTTCGGTGGCGCGGTGGGCGGGGCATTCAGCGGCACAGTGAATCTGACGAACTCCACTTTTGCCTTAACAGCGGGCAATACCGCAGCGCTGGCGAATGCCACACTGAAACTGTCAGCTAATAACGTCACCACCGTGGGTTCCACTGACCGTACATTGCATGGGCTGAATCTGAACGGCGGCACCCTGATTTTTGACGGCGCAGCCCCGCAGTCACAGGCCAAGGGGGTGGTCTCGGTCGCTGATCTGGCGCTGAGCAGCGGCACGGTCAGTGTCACCGGTACGAGCAACTGGAATAATACTAACCCGGTCGTCGCACCCAACTTGTCGATCCTCGCGCAAGATCGGGGCGATATCATGCTGAAGCTGATTGATGCCGCCAGAGTGACTGGCGATGTCAACGTGCTTAATCTGATGATCAACGGCACGCCAGTGACATCCGGTGGTCAGGGGGTGCTGTCCACCATCCAGCAGGGTGGGGTGGCGGTCGCCAATGCCACTCATAACTATGGCCTGACCAGCAGTGACGGTAGTACCGGCACGGGGTTGTTCGTCAATTACACCCTCAAAGCGCTAGACTTGTTAACCGACGGCAATGGGGCTTTATTGCTGGCGACGGAAAGCGGGGCGACGGCCAACCGGGTATTGAATGCGGCTTTGTCGGGTAGCGGTGGTTTGCAGGTAGATGCCAGCAATGGCGCGCTGACACTGGCGAATAGCACCAATACCTACAGCGGGGCGACCACAGTCAATGCGGGTTCGCTGATTCTGGGGGCTAACAATGCTTTTGGGCGCACCTCATTGCTGGATGTGCTCAGCGGGGCCAGCACCAATATTAACGGCCACAGCCAGACGGTGGGCGCGCTGACCAATGCCGGGACTGTCACATTGGGTACTGGCGGGGCGTTAACCAGCGGCCTGTTGACCAACAACAATATCCTGAATATCGCCGGCGGCACATTGAACCTGAGTGCGGGCGGTGCTTCCACTGCGACCGGCGGTTTGACTGGATCCGGCATTCTCAATGTTAATGGCGGCGATTTAGCCATCAGTGCTGCTAATAGCGGTCTAGCCGGGCAAACCAATATTGCCAGCGTTGCTTCCGCCACTCTGACCGGCGCGGGCACACTGGGCACCAGCGTGGTTAATGTGCTGGGTAATTTGAACCTGAACGGGGCCAATGCGGTGCTGGCGAATGTGCTGAGCGGCAATGGAAATATTAACACCAATGCCGCAGTAACCCTGACTGGCACCAATACTTTCAGTGGCGCGCATCATATCGGTGCCACCGGCGCTTTGACCGTCGGTCAGGCCAGTAATCTGGGGGCCTCGAGCGCCACCATCGGGCTGGATACCGCCACTTCACATCTGGCGCTGAAAGGGGTCAATGGCACCATCGCCAATGTTCTCAGCGGGGTTGCCGGTTCGACGGTGGACGTCACCACCGGCGCGAATACCACTTTGACTGGCAATAATAGCGGGTTCCTTGGCCAGTATGCTCTGGCGGGGAACAGCAAACTGACTGTCAGCTCAACGAATAATCTGGGGGCCAGTTCCCGCGTCACCTTGGCGGGTGCACTGGACACTCTGGCACTGAGTGGTTTTAGCGGCACCTTTGCCAATGCAGTGACGGGCAGCGGGATATTGCAGGTGACGGGCAGTTCGAATGCCACACTGACCAGCAGTAATGCGGTTGCCAATGCGGTGGCGGTGGATATCGCAGATGCCACTTTGAACCTGACTGATATCGCGTTGTTTGAACATGCACTGACCGGCAACGGCACTTTGAATGTGGCGAAGAACTCGGCTAGCACGGCGTTTGACTTCGGTGGCGCGGTGGGCGGGGCATTCAGCGGCACGGTAAATCTGACGAACTCCACTTTTGATCTTAATGGCATGAACACATCGGCCCTGACGAATGCCACGCTAAAACTGTCCAGCGGCAATATGACTTCTGTGGCCGATGGTGTCCAAAATATCGGCGGACTGGCGCTGAACGGCGGTACGATACTGTTCAATAACGTGGTGGATAACGCCGGTGTCATCTCCTCGGAAGGAACTTTCGCGGCGAATAGTATCAATACCACCGGTGGGGGAAATGTTCGGGTCAATTTACCTGTCAGTCTTGCACCAAGTCTGGATGGTTTGCCGGTGATGGAGCTGGATGAAGGCGAAATAATTGTTAAATTGGGCACCGGGGCTGCTACCGGTTCTGGGCGCGAATTGACACTGACTGATCAGAACGGTGGCCCAATAAGTGCTGTTTTCTATCAGGGCATCTATAACCCAGGTGGGGGCAATGCTGCGGCGATCGGTTCATTTAATTACGGCCTGACGACCGGGAATGTTTATGACGGTCTGTATGTTAATTATGGGCTGACAGGATTAGAGCTACAGAGCACCGGCAATGATGCTTTAATCTTGACGGCAACGCTGGCTAACAATGGTAAACAATCTAACGATTTGTCTACCCAGATTAGCGGCAGTGGTGATTTGGCGTTTGTTTCCGCAAATGACGGCAGCATCGCCTCGTTATCGAATGCGACCAATAATTACACTGGGGCTACGTGGGTGCGTTCAGGGATTTTACGTCTGGATGCCAATTCTGCGCTGGGGCAAACCTCGCAGCTGGCGATGAGCAATACCACCGCCGTGGATCTCAATGGGACTCAGCAGTCGGTGGGCCAATTAACCACGGAAACGGGCAGTACCCTGAATTTCAATAGTGGCAAATTAGCAGTAACAAACGGCGGCCAAGTGGATGGTGCGCTTAGCGGTGCAGGAGAGCTGGCTCTGAGCGGCGGTACACTCAGTGTCACTCAAGGGAATAGCGGCTTTACCGCTAGCACGGATATTGCCAGCGGTGCCACGGCGCATCTGTATCAGGCCCAAGGTCTGGGAAGCGGGGCGATTAATAATAACGGTATTCTTAACCTGGATAATAACACCGGCGTATTGTCGAACAATCTGTCAGGTGCCAGCGGTAACACCCAACTGACGAATAATGCCAATATCCGACTAGCGGGAGATAACAGTGGCTATTCAGGCCTCTTTACCACGGATTCCGGGGCTGTTTTGACGGCGAATAGCGCCCAAAATCTCGGGAATAGCCGAATTGCCAACAGTGGTGAATTGATTCTGGATACGGCGTCAGTATGGGAGCTGACTAACGCCATCAGCGGGAATGGTGCGCTGATTAAACGTGGTAGCGGAACGGTTAAAATTGAAGGAAGCACGGTCAGTGCTAGCCAAACTACCATTGAGAATGGATTGCTGCAATTGGGCAGTTTACCGGTGATATCGGCGCTTTATGTGGAAGAATCACCGTTAGCGCGTTCATTATCAGTCTCGTTGGCCTCGACTATCGCCAATCTGACCAGCAATGTGCTGATTACCACCACCGGTTCATTAGGTGGCTACGGCAAGGTGACCGGGAATGTTGAAAACAACGGCAGTCTGATTATGCCGAATGCTTTAACCGGCGGTGATTTTGGAACATTTACCATTGACGGTAATTATACCGGTAATAATGGCACAGTGGTCTTCAATACCGTTCTGGCGGGGGATTCGTCAAGCAGTGACCGGTTATTGATTACCGGTAATACCGCAGGGCAGAGTTATGTCACGGTGAATAACATTGGCGGTAATGGTGGGCGGACGTCTGACGGCATCAAAATTATCAATGTCGGCGGTGATTCGGCGGGGCAATTTACCCTTAATGGCCGTGCGGTTGCTGGCGCATATGAGTATTTCTTGTATCAGGGCAGCATTAGCTCGCCAACAGATGGCGACTGGTATTTGCGTACTGAAGTCGATGAGCGCCGTCCAGAGCCAGCCAGCTACACCGCAAACCTGGCGGCGGCGAACACGATGTTTGTCACCACTTTGGCCGACCGTGCGGGCGAAACACTGTACACCGATGTCTTCACTGGTGAAGAGAAAACCACCAGCCTGTGGTTACGCAATGAAGGCACTCATAATCGCTCCCGTGATGACAGTGGTGAGTTGAAAACTCAAGATAACCGCTATGTCATGCAGCTCGGTGGAGATGTGGCGCAATGGAGCCGTAACGCGCAAGATTTGTGGCGTGTCGGTGTGATGGCGGGTTATGCCAATAGCAGCAGTTCTAGCGTGGCGCAGATGACGGGCTATCGCTCCAATGGCTCGGTTGATGGTTACAGTGTCGGGATGTATGGCACTTGGTTTGCTAATAGCCAGGAAAATACCGGTGCATACGTTGATTCATGGCTGCAATACAGCTGGTTTACTAATCAGGTTGATGGGCAGGATCTCACCACTGAGAAATATGATTCTAAAGGTTTTACCGCTGCGGTTGAGAGTGGTTATATCTTCAAAGTGGGGGAAAGTGCTTATAGCAACTTCTTTATCCAGCCGAAAGCTCAGGTGGTGTGGATGGGCGTAAAAGCAGATTCTCATACCGAAACCAATGGCACCTTGGTCACTGGCGAGGGGAATAATAATATTCAAACCCGTTTAGGCGCGAAAGCTTTCATTAGCCCGATTCAGTCCGCCAACAAGGCGAAAGAACCCGCGTTTAAACCTTACGTTGAAGCCAATTGGATCCACAATACTAAAGATTTCGGTACTACATTGGATGGCATCACTGTAAAACAAGCGGGAGCCGCTAATATTGCCGAATTGAAATTGGGTGTTGAAGGCCAGATAAATAAAAAGCTGAACCTGTGGGGTAATGTTGGCCAGCAACTGGGTAATAATGGTTACAGTGATAGCAGCATCACGTTAGGGGTTAAATATAATTTCTAACGGTAATTAATAGTTATCAATAACTAACGGCACATATCAATGGGTATGTGCCGTTTTTTGTGGTTAAAAGTGTGTCGGTAAATATTAATAATGAAGGAATCGGTGGCGAATTATTTTTTGTTTTATATTTTTTAATTTGTTATTTCATTGGATTATTGGTCTTTCTTTTCGTTATTTATCGATACTAAATTTAGCTGATTATCATTTATATAGCATTTAATATGATATTTAATTAAATAAAAAATGAAATTAAATTGACGCGTTATGATTTTTTTTATAAAAAACCAAATATAAAAATATTATACTTTTCATGATGTTAGTTTTTGTTTTTCATTTTCATGGTTTATTCGTCTTTCACCCCGTTAATACTTGGTTTTATCTTCTCCCACACCACGAAATCACTCTATCGCGACAGGAAGTCACGTGTGTTTTCTGTCCGTTTTGGCTATGGCCTCTTTAAAGGGAAAGGACAGGATATGTCATCAGTAGAACCGCAGGAAAACCGGCAAACCGGAATACTTAATACCATTGAGCGCATCGGTAATGCTATGCCGGATATCACCATGCTATTTATTTATGCATTAGGTGTGTGCTGGGCGCTTTCTTTTGGATTGTCATTTATTAATTTCGATTATTATCATCCTCTGACCGGCTCTCAGATCAAAGTGACCAATATGCTGGCACCAGTTGAGCTGGTGACCTTTATTACCACCATGGTCAAAAACTTTATTAACTTCCCACCATTGGCCATTACTATTGTCGCAACACTGGGTATTGGAATTGCCGAGGGCAGTGGCTTTATTCAGGTCATGTTGAAAAAGATGCTTAATGTGACGCCACAGCGCATTTTGACACCGGCGGTCATTTTTATTGGTGTAGTCAGCCATGTTGCATCTGATTCGGCTTATGTGATTTTAATGCCGGTATCGGCCATGATGTTTTATGCCAGTGGTCGACATCCGCTGGCTGGAATTGCCGCGGCTTTTGCCGGGTTGGCGGGTGGATTCTCGGCCAGTTACACCCCATCGATTATTGACCCTATCATGCAGGGTTTTACTCAGGGCGCGGCAAATATTATTGACCCGAGTTATAACGTCAATGTGTTATGTAACTATTTCCTCAGCTTTGGCAGCACCTTTGCGGTGATTCTGGTGTGCTGGTTTATTACTGAGAAAATTGTCGAGCCGCGGTTGATCAAGTCGATGCCCCTGAATGACGATCTCAGTGTGCTACATAACCATGATGAACTGCAAAAAGTGACTCCGCGCGAGAGCAAAGCATTTAAAAAAGCGGGGCTGACTATGCTACTGATGCTGATTGGTCTGGCGGCGGCATTGTACCCGGAGAACTCTTTATTGCGCTCACCAGAGGGAAGTTTAACCCGCCCTGATGCGCCTATCATGCAAGCCATTGTCCCATTACTGTTCTTCATGTTCGCCATTCCTGGCCTGATTTACGGCTTCAGCGCGGGTACCTTTAAAAGCACTAAAGATGTCACCAGCAGCATGGAAAACATCACACGCTCATTGGTCTCGTTTTTAGTTTTCAGTTTCTTCTGCGCCCAGTTCCTATATTCATTCAGTCATTCTAATATCGGCACATTGCTCGCAATCTCGGGCGCTGACTTGTTGCGGACCTTGGCGATGCCCGCTGGATTCACTATTTTAGGGGTGATTCTACTGTCTTGCGCGTTGGATATTATTATTACTTCAGCATCGTCAAAATGGTCGATTTTGGCACCGGTATTAGTACCGATGTTGATGGCGGTAGGTATTTCGCCGGAACTGACTCAGGCCAGCTTCCGCGTAAGCTCCACTGTCAATATCTCGACACCGATGTTTGCCTTCTATCCTTTAATCATTATGTATTGCCGCCAGTATTGCTCTAAGACTGGGGTGGGAACACTCTGCGCCATGATGCTGCCTTATACTCTTGGGCTGACAATTGTGCTCACCCTGATGCTGTATTTGTTCTGGGGATTAGGGATTCCATTAGGGTTCCAGAGCGGCTATACCTACCCGGCGACTCACTAACCGTCTAAAAAATAAAATGAATAAGGAATAATAAATGACAATCGCACTCTCAGAACAACTCACTCAACGTTTTTTCCGCTATCTGTCTGTCAGTAGTCAGAGTGACGCTGCCGCTAGCACACTGCCGAGCACGGCGGGACAGCATAAGATGGCGCAAATGTTGGCCGATGAACTGCGGCAGTTGGGGCTGAAAGATATCGTCATTGATGAACATGCGACGGTAACTGCCCGTAAACCGGGTAACCAGCCTACAGCGCCACGTATTGGTTTTATCACTCACATTGATACCGTTGATGTTGGTTTGTCAGCCGATATCCATCCGCAGCGCTTGCACTTTACCGGCAGCGACCTGTGCTTGAATCCAGAGCAGGGCATCTATCTGCGCACGGCGGAACACCCGGAAATTCTACGTTATCAGGATGAAGAGATTATTTTCAGCGATGGTACCAGTGTGTTGGGGGCGGATAATAAAGCGGCAGTAACGGTGGTGATGACACTGCTGGAAAACTTGAGCGCGGATGATAAGCACGGCGATATTATTGTGGCATTTGTGCCAGATGAAGAGATTGGCTTACTCGGTGCCAAAGCGCTGGATCTGGCGCGGTTTGATGTTGATTTTGCTTACACCATCGATTGCTGTGAACTGGGCGAAGTGGTGTATGAGAACTTCAATGCGGCCTCGGCGGAGATTGATATTGTGGGTGTGACGGCACATCCCATGTCAGCCAAGAATGTGCTGATCAATCCGATTCGTGTCGCTTATGACATTATCAGTGAATTTGACCCGCAACAGACGCCAGAACACACCGAAGGGCGGGAAGGTTATGTTTGGTTCACGGATATGGTGGCTAACCCTAACAGCGCCAAACTGAAAATTGCCATTCGTGATTTTGATAATGCTTCCTTTGCGGCCCGTAAAGCTTCAATTGGCGCGGCAGTGGCAAAGATCTCTGCCCGCTATCCACGCGCCAAGTTAAGCTATTCAGTGACCGATGTTTACAGCAATATCAGCAATTCCATTGGTGAAGATAAAACAGCAATTGAGCTTGTTTTCTCTTCCATGGCGCAGTTGGGGATTGAGCCTAATGTCATTCCGATGCGAGGCGGGACGGATGGCGCGGCGTTATCCAGCAAAGGGTTGTTAACACCCAACTATTTCACTGGTGCGCATAACTTCCATTCGCCATTTGAATTCTTGCCAATCAGCTCCTTTGTAAAATCATATGAGTTGACCCGGACTATCTGCTTATCTGCGGCGAAAAAATAAGCTGTGGTTAAACGGGAGGGGGCGATAGCTCGCTCCCTTTCGCCATTTTATGGCTTAATCTAGTGCTTCTTCCTGCACTTCCAGCACATGATAGGCGGTTGAGCAGAACAGCGAGTTCAAACGCTTCATATCCCCCAATAGCCCCATATGCAGACTGCTGGTTTCAATGCTCAGAACGTTTTGCTGATGCAGGCGCTCGACGTGAGCATGAGAGTAACGGCGGTTCAGCAAGCGGAAACGGTGCTTGGCACGGCGCAGACGCTTAGCATTATTGATATCTCTAGATAAAAATACCGACATGCCCAAATCAAGGTTGGTGACCAATCGGGCATGTAAGGTATTTAATTCCTCAAACCCTTCGGCTGAAAACGGCTTACGTGCATTGAGCGACTTAGCGGCGACATCTGAAGTCATGCGGCCAATAATATCGCCCGCCTGCTGGAGATTGACTGCGGTATCAATGATTTCCGCCCAGCGGCGTGAGTCAATCTCGCCTAATTCATCTTGTTGAATTTGGGCTAAATACAGTTTTATCGCGCTATACAGCATGTCGACTTCATCTTCCAACAAGCTGACTTCATGTTTTTGCTGTTTATTCCCCTCCAACACTTCTTTAAAGCGAAATAGCATTTGCTCCAGCACGTCACCCATGCGCAGGGTTTCTCGCACGGCGTTGGCTAAGGCCAGTGACGGGGTGTCGATAGCGGTAATATCGAGATAGCGTGGCGCTGAAGGCTGGGGAATATTGGGGTCATCACTGATCAACCGGCTGCAAATTCGTGCCATCACGCCAACAAATGGCAGCATCAACAAACAGCGCAGCAGGTTATAGAAAACGTGGAAGTAAATGACCACTTCGGCGGCGGGTAAACTGCGCCCGAACAGCCATTTCCCTAACATATTGACCCAAGGGACAATTAAGATACAGCCGATAACTTTAAATAGCAGGCTCCCCAGCACCACTTGGCGAGAGACGGCATTCTGCCCACGGCTGCTGATCAGGGCCAGCAACCCGCTGCCGAGATTTGAACCAATTACAATGCAGAGCGCGATGTTCAGTGGCACTAAGCCGGTAGCGGCGAGTGTCGCGGTCAGTAGCACGGCAGCCAAACTGGAATAACTGATCATGGCGAACAGCGCGCCAATCAACAGCGCTAGAATGGTATCGCCGGTCAGAGAAGAGAAAATGGCCTGAACTGCGGTCGCCTGTGTAATCGGCCCGGCAGCCGTCACAATCAGTTGCAGCGCCAGAATAATCAGCCCGAGGCCAATACATACGCGGCCCATCTGGCCCACGCGCGCTTTACGTTGGCCGAGGAAGACAATGACCCCACCCAAAATCAGCAATGGCGACAGCCAGGAGAGATCAAAGGTGAGCACCCGCGCCATCAGCGCGGTCCCGACATCAGCCCCTAGCATAATCACCAGGGCTGGAGACAATGAAATCAGCCCCTGCGACACAAACGAAATGACCAGCAACGCGGTCGCATTACTGCTTTGTACCAGTGCGGTGACGCCAATCCCGGCCATAAACGCCGTCGGTTTTTTCTGGATGCTGGCGCTCAGTACCCGGCGCAAATCGGCACCATAAACTCGCATGATACCGGTGCGGACGATGTGTGTGCCCCACACCAGCAGGGCGACAGAAGAAAGCAGATGAAGCAATGTCAGCATAGTCAGTCTCAGTTGGGGTGAGTGGCTCCAGATTAGGTGAAATTGCTCAAGGATTGGTAAATGATATCCAAGAGCTTTTTATTATCAACGGATTGCAAAATTTTTACTGGCTTGCCCTGTGGTGCCGGAATGCCAACATCCAAACGCAGATTTTGCGGGCTAAAGCGCAAGGTCATCCCGCGGGTTAGCGCCCCTTCCAGCGCGACATCGACATAGTCGCTGGTGGTGGTCACGATGCTTTTATCCAGCAACCAGGCGACGACCAAGGCATCATGAACCCAGCAACCCGGCAGTTGCCGTGTTTGCATTGAGTAACTTATCCACGGGCGCAAAGTTTCTACCAGATAACGGCTGAGTACAGAGTCAATTTGTGCAATCTTATCTAAATCCTGATGCAGCAGTTGGGTCTGCGTAGTGACATCCAAAGGTGCCAATGTAATGTTAGCACCGCTGGTCAGTACCACATGCGCGGCTTCGGGATCGATACCAAAATTGGTGTCTTTAAAATAGCCCTCGACATTAAACACACCGCCCATGATAGCAATTTCCGCCACCGATGACGCCATTTGCGGGTAAAGCTGCATGGCATGGGCAATATTTGTCAGTGGGCCGATGGCCACCAAGGTTATTTCGCCGGGGTTATTGCAAATTAATTCGCCGATAGCATGGGCCGCTAAGGGCGCATTGGAGGCCACCATGGGCGGCAGGGGCGTTTGTTGCCAAAGTGCAGTTAATCCATTTCTGGCCGCGCCATTATCCAGCTTGTCGCGCCAAAGCGCCGCCGGCTCCACCAGCGCTTGTGACGCGCCCCGCATGATGGGGATATTCACCCCCAGACGGGTCACTAAATCATGGGCAACAGAAAATCCGACTTCGCTTGGGGTATTCCCCGCCACGATAGTCACTAATTCCAACGCTATTTCTGGGGCGGCGATGGCCAGCGCTAATGCTAAACCATCATCGACATTGGCGCCGGGCACGCCATTTCCTGGGTCACAATCAATAATTAAACGCATATTTTTTTTATCTTTTTATTATGGGAAATCAATTTCTTTGGGTATGGGAGCAGCCGCAGGATTCACCGATCTGTAGCGAAAAATCGAACTCGCGAACTATGGGTTCACCGCTCCAGTTTTTGAGCATCTCGATGGCGGTTTTCGCCATGATATCCAACGGCTGACGCACTGTTGTCAAGGACGGCACGTTATATTCAGACTCAATGGTGCCGTTAAAACAGACCAGCGCCAGATCTTTCGGGACGGTCAGATTATGCTCGGACATGGCCCGCAAACAACCAAAAGCCTGTAATTCGTTAGTTGTGAATAGCGCCTGCGGCAATGGCCCTTTCAGCATTTGCTGTGCGGCCTGATAACCCCCTGGGCGGGTGTATGTGGTCGGGAAAATCCACTCATTGCGCACCCTTAACCCCGCTTGTTGCAATGCATCGCGCCAGCCATTCAACCTATCTTGAGTATTGAGCATATCCAGCGGGCCGCAAATAATGGCGATATCGCGATGGCCATGTTCAATTAGATGCTGTGTTGCTTGAAACGCGGCGGCGCGTTCATCCACACGAATAGCACAGATTTGTTGTGCAGCATCGACGCGGTCGAGCATGACAAAGGGGGTGCCAGTGGTTTGAATTAATTCAATATAAGGATGGCGGTCAACACTGGTATACAACAAGCCATCAACCTGACGATGTAGCAGATTATTGATCAGTTCGCGTTCGCGCTGCCGGTCATCGCCCGCATCTCCCAATAACAACACTTGCCCGTTAGCAAAGGCTTCACGTTGCAGGGCGTGGGCCATGGAAGAAATAAAAGGGTTAGAAATATTGGGAACAATCAGACCATATGTTTGAGTGGTACCGCGAGCTAGTGATCGGGCTATTTCATTGGGGCGGTAACCGGTTTTTTGAATCGCATCAAGCACGCGCTGTTTGGTGGCCGAGGCGACTGGCCGTGGCCCATTATTGATGACGTAACTGACTACCGCGACAGAAGTGCCTGCTTCGCGCGCGACATCAGAACGTGTAATACGACGAGACTGCGGGTTAACCAAAGTTACCTACTTAATCTGAATACAGATGCCATACAACCCTTTCATTTACTTAATACAATATCGGGAATTAGGCTGCTGGCAAAGTCAAATGAAGGGGAAACGTGCCGTTGGGGCCGTAGCGATGCCAGTCGCCAGAATGCCCCAGGGTGCGGTAACCCTTCACTCACCTTATGATTAATAAGTTTGTCAGTAACTTCGAAACCTATTTTACGCGGTTAAATCGCATCTTCTGGCAAGTTGAGGTCACGCCCACGTGTTTCTGGGGCAAAGAACGTGGTGACAAACCCTATCCCGGCCATTACGGCGAAGTACAGCGCAATTGGCCACCAGTGGCCGGTGAATGTCAACATGGCCGCTGCTATCAATGGCGCAGTCCCACCGGACAAAATGGAGCCTAATTCTTTTGCGACTGCCATCTTGGTATAGCGGTTAGTCACACCAAACAGCTCCACACCCCACGCGGCTTGCACACCGAAGATACCCAGTGATGCTAAACCCATACCAACAATGATAGTCCCTATCACGAGAATAGGCTCGCGGGTTTCCAGCAGCATAAATGCCGGGAAAGCATAGATAATCAATAACAGACAGAACCAGCGATAGGTAATGCGGCGGCCAAAGCGGTCTGACAGATAACCCGCCAGTGGAATAATCAGGAAGCCCAGACAGGACGCGATGAACACCGCCATGGTTGGCACTGATTTATCCACCATCAGCACTTTGGCGACATAACCAATCATAAAGCCCTGAGCCAGATAAGACGGGCCGTTCTCGCCGATACGCAAGCCCACCATAATCCAGAATGATTTACTGCGCTGCCAGAAAGTGCGGTTATCCACTTCAACCGTATGCTCGCGCCCCAGTGCCAATGCTTGTTGACGCTGTTGTTCCAGCACCAGTTTTTGGCGTTCAAATACCGGGGTTTCGCGCATGTGGCGACGAATAAACAGTGCAGCACCGGCGATTAAAATGCTGGACAGGAATGGAATGCGCCAGCCCCAATCGAGCAGAGTTTGCTTATCCATTTGCAAGACCAGCAACCACACGAGTGCCGCCAGTAGTGTGCCGCTGTTAGAACCTAATGCAATAATAGACGAGACCAAACCGCGCCTTTTAGCAGGAGCATATTCCCCCAACATCACCGCACCACCAGACAGCTCAGCACCGGCTCCCAACCCTTGCATAAAGCGCAAGAAAGCCAGACAGGCCGGAGCCCACAAGCCGATAGAGGCGTAGCTTGGGATTAGACCAATCAGGGTGGTGGAGGCGCCCATCAAGGTGATGGTGGTAATCATGACCACTTTCCGGCCTTTGCGATCCCCTAATCTTCCGAACAGCAGCGCGCCAATAGGACGGGCAATAAAGCCGACGGAGTAGGTGGCAAAGCTGGACAATAACGCGATTGCAGGTGTTGCTTCAGGGAAGAAGACATCACCAAATATTATGCCAGCAGCTAAACCATAAAGTGCAAAGTCTGCATACTCCATGGCCGTACCGAGCCAGCACGAAAAGGTTGCGCGCCAAAAGTCTTTGCGACCCTCGGGCGTAGCCAAGCGCTCTTCTGCAGCCATGCTCTCTGATGGAGCATTGTCTGCCGCCGAGCTATTTAGTGAAGTCATTAAAAAGGTTCCCCTGGTGTTGAAGCATCATGTTCACGCGTCAATGCGTGTTTATTGGCCTTTACTCAGTCGTCGGGGTCAAACAAGTGAGACTGAGCTTGATAAGGAAATATTAGATAAAATTAATATTAACCAGTCCTTTTAGTGTATCTACCCGCGTAGATAGGTCAAATTAATTATCCTTACTTTAGTGATTGTTCACAAAATTGTCATATATCTGTTCGGTATTTACACGATTTTTGCGGGTGGGCGCAACAAAACTAGCGGTAAGTATCTTAAATTGGGTGCCCCTTACCGCTTTTATTTTGGCCGGATGTCATCACGCTGGCCAGGATAGATATTGACGTAGAAATTGCCGAGCTTCAGTCCGGTAATTATATCTAGATAATCGATTTTTTCTCGTTAAATATAATAATACCAAAGAGGTAGCCCGCGTTTTTATCGTTTAAAATGGATAGATTTATTGTCTGGATAAAATAAAAATAACGTTTAAACACTTTTATTGTGTTTGCTGTGATTAGAATTATCTGGAAATTAGTCTTTAACCGAGAGTATAAATAGCTGAGTGTATGAATGTCTCCTTGATTAAGTGAGAATAGCAATCATGTATATTTATCTCAGATTATACCCATTAGTTTATCTTACCGCGGCTTTTCTCCCCATCACTGCTCTTTGTGGGTCTGCTCGAGATTATTTGAATGCACCTATTGATGCGTGGCTTGGATTTTACAATGCAGGTTATTCATCATCGGTGACACCCGAAGATGGTATGGATATTACCTCTGATGTTAGGGCAAATGTATTATCTCAATCTTTTATGCTTACTCGGACGATGGATTACTGGGGGAGGACGGGCGGTCTTTCTTTGGTGCTCCCTTATCGCTATGTTGAAACCCATTCCGGTGACTTTCGCGCTTCTACTCGAGGAATCTCTGATATTGGCATGTTGTGGCAGATAAATTTATTTGGCGGCCCGGCATTGAGTCGCGAACAATTTCGATCTTTTATTCCTGAGACATTCTCCAGTTTTCATTTTTATCTTGGAACCCCATTGGGTGAATATGATGCTCACTCTGCTCTTAACCCGAGTTCAAACCGCTGGGTTTTCTCGCCGACAGTGAATTATAGTTATACGCCAGACCAAGGCTGGACGTGGCTTTAGACCTATATCACCACGACGGTATTTACCACTAATGATAATTATCAGGTCGCGGGTGCCTCTAAGCTCGGGCAAGATCCATTAGTTATCATTGAAGGTCATGCCAGCCGTAATATTACACCTGAAATATGGCTATCTTTGGATAGTTATTACAATGTCGGTGGTGAAACTCATATTGATAATCTCGCTCAGGATAATGCGGCCAATACCTTGAGATTAGGCACGGGAATCGGCATAAGAGCTTGGGGCGGCGGTGATATTATTGTGAATTACGAACGTGTTGTTGCTAAACCCTCACAGCAGCCTGAATCCCAAACTATCAGGATGACTCTACGCCAGTTTTGGTAAAAAACGAGTTTAACACCGAATAGCCATGCAGTTTTAGTGGAATATAATTTTATTTAAATAATGGCAACAAAAAATGTCGATAAATTAATTAAACACCGAGTTTGAACTCAAGGAATTGAAATTTAAATTTTTTGATACTTATCTTAGAGTCAATGTCTTCTAAGAAATTATTTTTAATTAATGTTTCATGTGGTTAGCATTTTTTATTATTTTTAATACAAGAATAATCTTGCCTTTTTATTGGTTTGGAATGATAAATAATAATAAAGATCTCAGCCAAAACTGTGACTCAGAAATAATGCAACTGTGATTTAGGTCGCTATATTCAGTGGTGGAATATAAATATATTAACGTCGTTTATATATTCTTTAAAAAACCAATAACTGGCATGTGTTATTTTCAATGTGAGGAGTGCAGATATGGAAAGACGTACATTCTTGAAAGGAGCTGCAGCGTTAGGCTTAGCTGCTGGGACATCCACCGCCGGAGCCGTGGCAGCAGGTAATGCAGCAACAGGAGAGCATGCATTGCCAGATAAAATAGCAGCTGCGCTGGCACGTTTTCGTGAAACTATTCCCGCTAATTTTGATAGAGCTTATGTAGAAAATGCCGTCGTCCCTTTCTTCCTGACTAGTTTTTATGAGGGTGAAAGGCCGATGCTACCAATGATCGATCTGAATTTTACTAAAGAGAACGCCTTACCTTATGACCTTTGGGGCTTGATTTATAAAGATTGGAAACCCACGCCCTCTGAAGGGGTGACGGTTTTTCTGCAAGGTTTAGAGGAACGTGGAGAACATAATCTTCGTAAACGTATCTATTTCACAGCAGTGACACCGGATCTGTACCGCCCGATGTATGGGGATAAAGTGGTGGCATTTTTCGATCAATTAATGGAGCCACAGTTCGCCAACAAACCCTTTATGCGCCACTATTTGGATTACTATTTTGATATTTATTGGGATCTACATTTAGGGGTTAAAGGTGATGCCATCCCGAAACAAGTCCGAGAGATTGGTGAGTCATTCAATACGGTATTAGCCTACCGTGATCCATTACAGCCGATTGTTTATGAAAACTACATGACAGTACGCAAACAACTCGATTTCCTCAAACAATGGATTGATGAACGTGTTGATGACATCAACAACGGGCGGACGGCTAATCCAGAAAAAACCATGGCGTGGTATTGGTTGAAAAATGCCGGTAATGGTGAAAACTTCAGTAAGAAAGATATCGTGTTTGAATGCTTCCATAACTTTGTGGCTTTCAGCCAGTGGGGCAATACCTTATTCGGTATTATGTCGCGGTTGAGTGAAAATGAAGGCGATCCGACAGTACGAGAAGCATTTAAAAAAACCATGAGTGGTGATTTCGATAATGCCAATGGTGCACCTTACACACCATTAGAATTATTTGTCATGGAGTTATTCCGCACTATCTCACCGAATGGCGGCAGTATTTCTGCGGTTGAAGATGCGCGAACCTCCGCTTATGGGGAGTCGCCTCACAAACGATTTGGTCTACCTTTTGAGCGCCACAGTTATATCAGCACACCACATACCAGCACCAGTTTTAGCCCTGTTCACTGGAAAGATCCTGACGATTTCTCCCCCGATCGCTATCTTAAAGTTCCCACTAGCGCTGAAATAACCGAAGAAAAATGTCAGCAAATTGGCCTTGCTCGTTGCCCGTTTGATATCACCTCACTGGAGGTAAAAGATGGCCGCAATGTTGCGGTGACGAACAGCGGTTTTGGTACAGTATTTGGTGTAGTAGACGGCAAAGCAAAACCTGTATGTGACTATGCAGGATTTGCACCTTTTGGGTTCAGTTATCGCCGCTGCCCTGGTGAGCAATTGACTATTCAGGTGTTTGAAGATTTTCTGCGTAAAGTATGGCGGGACAAAATTGTGTTCAATAAACTGCAACTGGGCAAACCAGGCCGAGTGCCTATTGGCCCCAATGCCGTCATTGATGACAATATTGGTTTTAGTCGTTAAGTCTCATTTTCCTTTCAAGCCCGCATTCGCGCTGGTGAATCCCCAGAAAAAAGGACAGGCATAGAGAAAATATGATCTACTGATTGTGCAACCAATTCAGCGAGATCAACTCTATGCCTGCCCGTAAAGTATGCCAGAACTTTTTCCGGGGCGCT